>CAZGNH010000368.1:0-2276 GCA_964527025.1 uncultured Chthoniobacterales bacterium
CATGCAGCGAGGAAATTATGGGAAACCCCGCAGTTGTTGAAACCCCTTTCGGCCCGCCGCAAAAAAAATCGAAAAATTTTGAACGCTGCCAGGAGGAGATGGTCGAATATACTGGTTAAGGCAGCAATTCGGGCCACCGCGGTTCAGTTTCCTTTGTTCTGAGCAATTTCGCGTGTGGCCCGAATCTTTTTTTTGGGGGAATCTGCCGGGGTGCCGTTGGTTTCCGGCTGGTTTCCGGCTTGCCATGGAAGGAGGGGAGGCTTAGGAGGTTGCGGGACATGCGTGAAACCATATTGGTGGTCGAGGACGAGTCGGATGTTGCCGATCTCCTGCGCTACAATTTGCAACGGGAAGGCTACGAGGTGCTTGTGGCGGGCGACGGCCCGGGGGGCCTCGAACTTGCGACGAGCCGGCGTCCGGATGTGGTCGTGCTCGACATCATGCTCCCCGGGATGAGCGGGTTTGAGGTTTGTCAGAAGCTGCGCAAAGATCCCGAGTGCAGGGAGATGGCGGTTTTGATGCTGACGGCGCGTGGCGAGACGCCCGAGCGCGTGAAAGGTCTCGAGGTGGGGGCCGATGATTATGTGACCAAGCCGTTCAGTCCCAAGGAGTTGGTCCTGCGGGTGAAGGCGGTGTTGCGGCGGTTGCGGGCGGCGGGCCGGGGTGAGATGATCGAGTTTGAGGGTCTGCGCATCGACAAGAGCACCTTTGAGGTGCGCGTTGACGGACAGCGGCTCGAGCTGACTGCGACCGAGTTCAAGTTGTTGACGATTCTGGTCGAGCGGCGCGGGCGGGTGCAGACGCGCGAGCGGCTGCTTTACGATGTGTGGGGCTACAACAACGCGATCGACACGCGCACGGTGGACACCCATGTGCGCCGCTTGCGTGAAAAGCTCGGGGCGCGGGCGTCACGCCTTGAGACAATCCGGGGCGAGGGGTATCGCTTCGCGGCGGTGGGATGAGTTCCTTGGTTTGGATCGCCTTGGGGGCGCTCCTTGTCGGGCTTGTTGTCTTGGTGATCGGCGAGGTGGTGTACCCGCTGTTGACCTTGCGGGCGGCGCTGGCGCGGCTTGCCGCGGGTGATTTCAGGCCGGTGCTGTTGAGGACGCGTTCCGGGTTGTTCCGGAGGTCGGCGCTGCGGATGCGGACGGTTTCCGAGATGTTGCAGCGGTTGGACCGGCAGATCAGCGACGAGGGGTTCAGTCTGCGGGCAATTCTTTCGAGCATGGTCGAGGGGGTCCTGATTGTGGATCCCTCGCAGCGCATCCGCCTTGCCAACGACGCCCTCGGGCGCATGTTCCGGTTCTCGGCCTCCCCGATCAACCGCACCGCCATCGAGGTCTTCCGCAGCTCGGATTTGCAATCCGCCATCGCCCACACCCTCGAACACTCGGGATCGCGGCGCATCGAGCTCACTCTCGACACCCCTTCGGAGCGGAGCGGTTACCGCAAGCGACACTTCGAGGTGTATGCCAGCGCCCTTGCCCCGCAAAAACCCGGCTCGGCCCTCGGCGCGGTTGTGGTCTTCCACGACATCACGGCCGTCAAAGAGCTCGAGGCCGTGCGGCAGGAATTCGTCTCGAATGTCTCCCACGAATTCCGCACCCCCCTCGCGATCATCAACGGCTATATCGAAACCCTCCTCGATGGTGCCCTCGAGGACCGCGAAATGGCCTCCCGCTCCCTGCGCGTGATGGCCAAAAACGGCGAGCGCCTTTCACTTTTGATCGAGGATTTGCTTACGATCACGCGTCTTGAGCACCGCACCGAGCAGCTTGACCTGCGGTGGATGAACCTGCGCGAGACCCTTGCCAAAACCCTTGAGCGCCTCGAGCCCGCGATTGGCGGGAGCGGGGCTGCAGTCGAGGTGGATTGGCAGGAGGGAGCGGAAGCCATCGAGGGAGACAGCCGCCGCATCGAACAAATCTTCACCAACCTGCTCGAAAATGCCCTCAGCCACGGACTCGGCCAAAATCCCCTCATCCGCATCGCGGCCCGCCTCACGGACGGCGCGGTCCGCATCACCTTCTCCGACAACGGCCCCGGCATCCCGCCCGACGACAGGGTCCACATCTTCGAGCGGTTTTACCGTGTGGCCAAGGACCGCTCGCGGGCCGCGGGAGGCACGGGCCTCGGCCTTTCCATTGTCAAACACATTGTGCAGGCCCACGGAGGATCCGTCTCCCTCGCTGACACCGCCGAAAGCGGCGCAACCTTTATTGTGGTCCTCCCGGTTTCGCAACGACCCCGTGGGCAGTGAGGGGATCGAACCCCCG
>CAZGNH010000369.1:0-2523 GCA_964527025.1 uncultured Chthoniobacterales bacterium
CGCGGAAGGCTGCTGCAACACTCATGAAAAGCCCCGCTCGCACGACACCTCCCGGATTGAGGAGTCGGCGTGCATTTCGACCTGGCGTGGATGACCGGCAGGAGGAATGCCGGTGAGGATGGTGCGATGGATCATTTCTCCGTCACGAATGAGAGTGACGCCATCGGCGTCCCTGAGCCAGAGATGGTGGTTGGTGCTCTCCGCAAGCTGGAGGATCCCGGTGGTGGAGAGGTCGGGCAGGTGGTCGGTGATGGAGTCTCCCTCGAGTTTCCAGAGGCCCGCGGCGGTGGCGATCCAGATGCCGCCATCGTGGCTGGGGAGCAGGTGGTTGACGTGGGATGGGGCTGGGAGTTGATCCTGCGGAATGGCTTCGAAGGCTTCGTTTCTCCAGCGTCCGAGAGTGCCATCGGTGGTGCGGCACCAGATCTCCCCGGAGCCGTCCTGGCAAAACTGGCGGATGTTGGCCGGGAGATGGGGCAGGGGGTTGTCCTCGTTTTCGTAAGCGATGTTCCTGCCGAGGCGGATGAGGATGCTTGCGGCGGTGACGAAGCGACGCTCGCCGTTGGATGTTCCGAGGTATTCGACGACCCGTTTGCGGTATCCGGGCTTTTCCCCGGCGAGGTTTTCGAATTTGTCGTCCTTGCGGAGGATGAGGCGGCCATCGACATCCGCGACCCATAGGTCTCCGGTTTCAGTGACGAAGAGTTTCTGGATTTCCGGAGAGACCAGCGCGGGTGTGTTGTGAGGGTGGTAGTGGGTGAATCGGATGCCGTCGAACCGGGCAAACCAGCCGAGTTGGGTGGAAACCCAGAGGTAGCCGTCGGGGGTTTGGGTGATGCCCAGCACCCGGCTCTGAGGGAGACCGTCGTAGGGCGTCCAGACGTCGATCAGGTGTCTGGACTGCGCGCTGCAAATGACCGGAGCCGCCGCGAGGCATGCGGCGAGGATCGGCGGAATGCACTTGCGAAAGATCATGGAACCCGAAGTGGTTGCTCAATCCAGCAGGTCGGTGGGGGACGCCGGAATGGTTGCGTGCACCCTGTTTCTTGCTGATTTATGCACGGGCGGTTTCAGGGATTGGGGACCAGGTCAGGGCGCTGGAAACCGCCACTTGGGGATCACTTGGCGGCGGCGCGCATGGCGGCGAGTTGTTTGCGCAATGCGGCAAGCGTTTCGGCGTGTTCCGGGAGGCGGGCAAGGTTCTTTTGTTCCAGTGGGTCGGCGCGGAGGTCGTAGAGGTCCTCGTGATCCCACTCCGGCCAGTAGGTGTATTTGAAATCGCGGCGGACGACGGCGTCGGAGGAGGGGATGCGGTTCTTGTTGGAAATGGTTCCGTGTTCGTGAAGAAACGCGTCGCGCCAGGGTGGCGAGATTTTTCCTCCGGGAGTGAGGTAGAGCGGGGCGAAATCACGGCCCTGCATCCGTTTTGGGGCGGGAATGCCGGCGGCGGCGAGCAGGGTGGGGGCGAGATCGACATTGAGGACGAAGTCGTCGTTGGTTTGGCCGCGGCGGTCACGCGGCATGCGCGGGTCGTGCACGATGAGCGGCACGCGGATGCTTTCCTCGTGTGAATACCACTTGTCCGCGAGGCCGCGGTCACCGTGGTAGTAGCCGTTGTCGCAGGAGAAGACGACGATGGTGTTTTCCAGGAGTCCCTGGTTTTCGAGTTCCTTGATGACCCTGCCGCAGACGGCATCCACCTCGGTGCAGAGGCGGTAGTAGTTTTTCATCATGCGTTGGTATTTTTCCGGGGTGTCGAAGCGCCAATGGAAGCGCACGCGGCCTTCGTTTTTGGGATCCTGGATGAAGGGCGGCAGATTGTGCAGGGCTTCCTCGGTGGCGAGCGGGGGAATCGGGATGTCGATATCCTGATAGAGTTCCATGGATTCCGGCTGCGGGAGGTATTGTTCCGGGTTGCCGTCCTCGGCGTGGGGGGCGAAGAACCAGAGGTTGAGCATGAAGGGTTTGTCCTTGGGGCGGGTGGCGAGGAACTCGAGCGCATCTTCCTGGTTTTTGCGGGTGACGTGGACTTTCGAGCCGTCCTCGCGTTTCATCCAGTGGGTGCCGCTGTAGGCGCGTCCGAAGTCGAACTCTTCGGCGGGGAAGGGGCCGCTGTGCCACTTGCCGACGTGGCCGACGTGGTATCCGTGTTTGCGCAACAAGCCGGGGTAGGACTGTGCCCACGGGGTCTTCATGGCAGCGAAGGCGCGGTTGCCATGGCGGGACATCCACTGGCCGCTGAGCATGGAAGAGCGGCTGACCCCGCAGATCGCGGTGGTCACGCAGGCGCGGGTGAAGCGGAATCCGCCTTCGGCGAGTTTGTCGAGGTGGGGGGTCTTGACCACCGGGTTCCCGGCGACGCCGAGGGTGTCGAAGCGCCAGTCATCCGCCAGCAGATAGACGATGTTGAAGGGTTTTTCAGGGGATTCGGCGACGGCGGGGACTGCGGAGGCGAGCAACGATGCGGCGGCGGCGATGCTTGTTAGAATCCGGGGCATGGGGCGGGAGGGATGCCGGGAAGGA
>CAZGNH010000370.1:0-4967 GCA_964527025.1 uncultured Chthoniobacterales bacterium
CCGGCCCGAACACACCCCCCGCCCCGACAACCTGCCGCGCACAACCAACGAACGCGTCACCAACGGACACCCAAAGGCAATGTCCGCTCCCCGCTCGACCCGCGTCGCGCCGGCACACGCGCGAAACGCCAGCTTCCCCTTCCCCTTCAAAACCAACTCCTCCTCGCAAAAAAGGGTCCCCGTCACCGTGCCGGCGATCTCGGCATTGCTGCAGATAATCCACGAGTTGTTGATATTGACGCCCGCGCGCACAACCAGCGTGCCGCGGATGTCCACCGGACGAGAGGCATTGGCCGCGAAGACGAGGTCGGTCATTTCGATGGCGCTGCCGCAATGCGGGCAAATGGTCGTTTTGGCAAAACGCGAAACCTCGTGCGCGCCCCCGCATTTGTAACAATGCACGCTCTTTCCGGCATGCGTCCTGCGCACAACCGGCCGCGCCGCGGGCGCCGCACGCCCGATCTCGAAGTGCGCGCCGCAGGTGCGACAAAATGTCGAGATGACCCCGCGCGGCTCGCGCTGCGAGGCACCGCATTGCGGACAAAGAACTTCGGTCGTTGGAATCGATCCGGGCATGCCTGGAGTCCCCCGCCCTCAAACACACGGCTGCGTGCCGTCCGCCTGCGCGCGGGCGCGCCGGGATCGGTCAGGACGCCGCGCCGGCCGGCTGGGCTTTGCGGCCCGCATCGGGTGCCGGTGCCGCAGCCGCCCGCGCCGGGGAACGCCCGGGTGTGACCTCCGATTTGCCGACAAAAGTCGCCCCCTCCTCGATGATGATCCGCTGCGCGGTCAGGTCGCCCGTAAGCTGCGAACTGGCTTTCAGCTCACACCGCTCGCTCACGCAAATGTTGCCGGTCACCGTCCCGTGCAACACGACCGCCTTGGTCTTCACCTCCCCCTGCACGTTCGCGTTTTTCCCAAGGGTCAGGCTCCCGCCTTCGGATACGATCTCCCCCTCGATCTTGCCGTCGAAGATGAGCTCGCTTTCAAATCGGATCGTGCCTTTGACATTCACGTCGCTGGCAAGGATGTTTTTCGATGATGAGGAAGATTCCGGCATGAGGTTGGTCAGGTTGTTGAGGTTCATAGGCGCTGGAGGGGGTATTCTACCGCGGCACCCGCGCCTTGTCCAACCGCGAATTGCCCGCAACACGGATTATGATTATCCACCACGGAGAAGATGGGACAGAAGCGGTGCCGCAGCCAACCCGAGGAAGGGCGGACAAAGGCTCAAGCATCCGGGTCCGGCCAAGGCGCAAGCGCGGCGGTGATATCCGCCGCGGTTACACCCCGTGCGCGCAACGCAGGCCGGGCCCAAAGACGCCAATTATTTCACAGGTTCTGAGTGCCGGACTCTCACCGGGCGGTGGAGACGGTTGGATTCGACGCAGGCGTCGAGGAGTTTTTGGATTTCGGAGCCGCGGGCGAAGTCGGGGGTGGCGGGGGTTTTCGAGCGGATGGCGGTGATGAATTTTTGGTAGTTGGAGGGGACGGGCTTGCAGGGGATTTCTTTCCAGGAGGCTGTGCGGAGGTTGGCGCCGCGGCAGACGCGGTAGGAGGAGGTCGAGATGTCGGAGTCCATGGTGATGGAGCCTTCCGAGCCGCAGATTGTGAGGGAAAGACGGTTGGAGTGCCCGGCGGCCCACCGGGTGGTGTGGATGATGCCGAGGGCGCCGTTGGCGAATTCGAGATTGAGTGTGGCGGAGTCGTTGGCATCGAGCAGGTAGGGGCCGATGCGGTTGCCTTTGGCCTTTGGGAAGGTTTTGAGGCGGCAGAAGATTTCGCGGACGGGGCCGCAGGGGTAGGTGGCATAATCGAGGATGTGGACTCCCACATCGCCGAGCACGCCCCTGCTGCCGTGCCCGGAGGAGAGCCGCCAGAGCCATGCGGGGGTTTTGCGCCAGTCGCCCCAGGCCGTGTTGACAAGCCAGCCCTGCAGGTAGGAGGCCTCGACGTGGCGGACTTCCCCGATGTCGCCGCGGGCGACGGCCGCGGCGGCTCCCTGGATGCACGGCCAGTTGCGGTAGGAAAAATTCACCATGTTGACGACTCCCGCCCTCTTTGCGGCGGCGGTCATTTTCCGTGCGTCGGCGGCATGCACGGCAAGGGGCTTCTCGCAAAGGACATGTTTGCCGGCTTTGATGCAGGCAAGGCTCACGTCACGGTGGGTCGCGTCGGGGGTGACCACACTCACCGCGTCGCAGCCGCCTTCGGCCAGCATCGATGCCAGATCTCCGAACGCGGCCGGGATGTTGTGCTCCGCGGCAAAGGCGCGGGCGCGGGCAAGGTCGATGTCGCAGCATGCGACAAGGCGGCAGGCGGGATTTTCGGTGAAGTGCCGGGCATGGAAGTTGGCCATGCCCCCGGTGCCGACGATGGCGACCGCGGGGAGTTGCGTGCGTGTGCGTTTCATGATGTGCGGAAAGTGCGGCCTTCTTAGAGGGGAATTATCGGAACCCTTCGGTCGGGCGCCCGGCGGCATCGGGGTCTTCGGGAAGGGGTTCGAGCGGGGGGGTGTTCGGGCAGGAGTCCGGAATCCGCACGGTCGGGCGCGCCCACCGGACCGCATTGGCAATGACTTTTTTGACTTCGGGCTGGTGGTAGGTCGGGTAGGTTTCGTGCCCCGGCCGGAAGTAGAAGAGGCGCCCGTGCCCGCGCCGCCACGCCGCCCCGCTGCGAAAAACCTCGCCGCCGGTGAACCACGAGACAAAAATCAGCTCGTCGGGCGTCGGAATCCCGAACGGCTCCCCGTACATTTCCTCGGCGGGGATTTCAAAGAAGTCGCCGATGCCTTCGGCAATCGGGTGCGAGGGCATCAGGTTCCACACGCGCTCCTTGTCGGTGGATTCCCGCCACTTGAGCGAACACGTCGTCCCCATCAGCCTCTTGAAAATTTTTGAGTAGTGCCCGGAGTGCAAAACCACGAGCCCCATCCCTTCGAGCACCCGCCGCGCCGCCTTGGCGGCAATCCCGTCGGATACCTCCCCGTGCGCCATATGGCCCCACCAGACAAGGACGTCCGTCTCCTCGAGTACATTGCCTCCCAGACCGTGGTCGGGCTGGTCAAGCCATGCGGTCTTTGCCTCGATCCCTCCGGCCTCGCGCAAGCCCGCCGCGATCGTTTCGTGCATGCCCCCGGGGTACAGGGCGGCAACTTTCGGGTTGGTTTTTTCGTGGCGGAATTCACCCCAGACGGTGACGCGGATTGGAGCGGGCTTCATGGATGGATTGGAAGATTGTGCCGCAAACCGTGCAGCAGCGCGGCTTTGTGGCATGTGACGGAGACCAAAGCAAGATTTTTTCCCGTGGGGCCTTCAGGAAGAGGGCCAGAGGGCGGCCAGATAGAGGCAATAAAAGGCGAGGAGGGCCGCGCCTTCGATGCGCTGGAGTCTGAGTCCCGTCCAAAGCATCGGCAGAAGGGCCGCGCAAAGCACAATCATGGCCGTCATGTCGAAGAGGGTGATATTTGGTGCGTGGAGGGGGGCGGTGAGTGATCCGATGCCCAGGATGGCGAGGACATTGAAGATATTCGAGCCGATGACATTGCCGATGGCGATATCGGGCTCGCGGCGGCAGGCGGCTACGACGGACGAGGCAAGCTCGGGAATGCTTGTGCCGGCCGCAACGATGGTCAGGCCGATCACCGCTTCGGTCACACCGAACGCGCGCGCAAGGGCGACCGAATGGTCGGTCAGCAGGCGGGCGCCGACGACAAGCACGAGAAGTCCCGCCACAATGAATGCCAGATCGCGCGTAAGCCCGCCGGTCGGAGCCGGAAGGCTTTCGGCAAATTCTTTTTCCACATCGAGGGTCACGGTCCGCCGCGCCAGCACGACATTGGCCGCAAGGTAAACGAGGATCGCCAAAACCAACCCCGCCCCCTCGAACCGCGAAACCACCCCGTCCATCAAAACCAGGGGCACCGCAAGCATTGCCAAAACCATCACCGGCGCGTCCACCTTGAGCAGCTTGAAGCGCACCTGCATCGGCGCGATCAGGGCCGTCAAACCGAGAATAATCCCGACATTGAAGAGGTTCGACCCGATCACATTGCCCACCGCCAGATCCCCGCGTCCCGCGAGTGCCGCTTTCACGCTCACCAAAATTTCCGGCGAGCTGGTGCCGAAGGCCACGACGGTCAGCCCCACCATCAGTGGGGTCACCCCCAACCGGAGGGCCAGCGAAGCACTGCCACGCACCAGCCCCTCCGCTCCAAAATACAGAAGCACGAGCGAGACGCCCACCATGGTCCAATGCTCCCACATAGGCACCCTTCATCGTCAAACCCGCCCGCGCTGGCAAGCGCCAAGAGCACCAAACTGTCCGGTCGGCGTGTCGCCGGCGCGCCGGCGTCCCCAGGTGGAATCGAACCACCATCTGAGCTTTAGGAGAGCCCTGCTCTATCCGATTGAGCTATGGGGACATCGCACGGGATGCGGGTTTCCCGCCCTTGGAATCCATGCCACATCCCATGGCTCCGGGCCAGCAAAATCCCCCGCGCTCTGCATGGAGGGCGCTCAATACGAGGCGCGCGCGGCGAGGATCAGGCCCCGCAGGTAGGTGCTTTCCGGTATGTGGAGTGCCGACGGGTGGTCCGGTGGTTGATCCAGGCGCGCGAGCACATGGGCGGACCGCCGCGCATCGAAAAATCCCGCGGCGACGGATTCTTCGAAGGCTTGCGGGGAAACGTGGTGGGAGCAGCAAAAGGTTGCAAGCAGTCCGTCCGGGGCAAGCAGCGGCGCCGCAAGGCGGTGGAGATCGCGGTAGCCGCGCAGGGCGCCTTTGACGCGTGCCCGCGCATGGGTGAAGGAGGGCGGGTCGAGAATGACAAGGTCGAAGGAGCCTTCGGGAAGTTTCGGGAGGGCGGTGAAGACATCTTCCTCGTGGATGGCCGGGGAGACGCCGTTGAGAAGGGCATTGGCACGGAGACGGGCCGCGGCCCCTGCTCCGCTCTCGATGGCGGTGAC
>CAZGNH010000371.1:0-3157 GCA_964527025.1 uncultured Chthoniobacterales bacterium
TCCCCCGGCTCCCCAAGCCCGCCCCCCCCCAGCCTCTCCAAACAGTTGTACACCGTCGCCAGCGAAATCGTCGGCATCCGCCGCTTCGCCCGAAGAAACACCTCCGTCGCCGTCGGATGATCCCTCTCCTCCCTCAACACCTCATACACCTCCCGACGCTGCGGCGTCAGACGATGGCCACCGTGCCCCATCGTCTCCACATACCCGTCCGCCTGTGCCTCCCGCGCCTTCATTCTCCCTCCACCTTGCCGCGACTTGGAATCAAATCAAGAATAATTCCAAATAAATTTTCGCGCGGTCCGGTTCCTCCATCTCTTCCGACTTCCGGAACTCCGATGCCGGCTCCGGGATATTCCGTGATTGCGCCCGTGCATCCGGGGGCTTTAGCCTGCTCGCCAGATGGGGGTCGTGATGCGCGAGATGTCCATTGCACGGAAACACACAGGCAGAAAGGTGGCGATCCTCTCGCCGGTGGCGTGGCGAACGCCTCCGAGACAGTACGGGGCCTGGGAAACCGTGGCCTCGAACATAACCGAAGGGCTTGTTGCCAATGGATGGAACGTGACCTTGTTCGCCACCGCGGACTCGATCACATCGGCCAAGCTTCACGCGGTCATTCCAAAAGGTTACGAAGAAGACCGGGAGCAAGACCCCAAGGTCTCGGAGTATCTCCACATCTCGGAGTTCTTCGAGCACGCGCACGAATTCGATCTGCTGCACTCGCACTACGACTTCATGGCGCTCACTTACTCGCGCTTGGTCAACACGCCGATGGTCACCACCATTCACGGCCTTTCTTCCCCCCTTATCCGTCCCGTCTACCACAAGTACGACAACGTGCATTACGTCTCCATAAGCGAAGCGGACCGCGACCCGGGTCTCCGCTACGCGGCCACTGTCTACAACGGCATCGATATGAATCTCCAGCGGTTCTTTCCCGAACCCGGGCGGTATCTCGTGTTCCTCGGCCGGATCCACCCGGACAAGGGGACCCATCTGGCGATCGAAGTCGCGAGAAAGACGGGACGCCCGTTGCGGATTGCCGGAATTGTCCAGGACCGGGCGTATTTTGACGCAAAAGTCCGGCCGGGAATCGACGGCCGCCTCGTCTCCTATGTCGGGCCCGTCGGCCCCGGGGAACGCAACGAACTGTTCTCGGACGCATTCGCGCTGCTGCATCTCAATGAACTGCCCGAACGGTTCGGTCTGGTGATGGCCGAAGCCAACGCCTGCGGCGTGCCCGTGATCGCCTACAACCGTGGCTCCTGCCGTGAAATCGTCGCGGACGGAGAGACCGGCTTCCTGGTCGCAAACGCAGATCAGGCGGCGGCGGCTCTGACCCGCGTGCCGCTTATCAACCGCGAAAACTGCCGCCGCAGAATCCAATCCAACTTCTCCAAGGAAGTCATGGTTGCCGGATACGAGAAGGTCTACCACTCCATTCTGGAGCCGTGACCCGCGATGTTCGATAGAAGCGGGCGATGATGTCGCACGCGCCATTCGCTGCCCTGCGTGGCGCACATTCTCATGGCCGGCCGGGGTGTGAGAATTCGAGCGGCAATGGCTCCAATTCCGTCACAAATCCTTTTGGGTTGCCGGTCCTCCGTCTTATTGAGACTGCAACTCATTTTGTTGTTGACGAGCGCTGTGGATGATTGGCAGAAGGAGCGCCGATGAAAACGAAGACCTGTATTTTTGCGGTGCTGATGGGTGTTGGGATTTGTGTGGCGTGGGCCGAGCCGGAGGAGTTGAGGGAGGCACCGGTGGGCGGGTGGCTGGAGGCGGACGGGATGACGGGGGACTGGGGTGGTCTGCGGTCGGGGTTTCGGAGCAGGGGCTCGGATGGTTCGGCCGCGTGGCCTTCCAGAAGGGCGACCGGAATTTTCTGGATTTCTATTTTGACACGGGCCTTGCGTATCGCGGGCTGATTCCCGGGCGGGACGACGACACCCTCGGGATCGGATTTGCATTCGCGCAGATCGGGGGCGTGGCCGGAGGGCAACTTCTCGCCGAAGGTTCCCGCGGAATCGGCGCCGAAATGGCGATCGAGGCCACTTACCAGGCGCAGATCACCCCGTGGATGACCATCCAGCCCGATCTCCAGTTCATCATCAACCCGGGCGGAACACGCGACTTCGCCAATGCACTCGTCGTGGGCGGACGCCTCGCGGTCACCTTCTGATCCGGCTCCCCGGCCCGCAGAGCCCGCCCGCAAAAAAAATCTGAAATTCCTGCTTGCGTGGCAGGGGCAATCGGAAATAGCGTAATCGTCTTTTCCGCGAATCCACGCGGAGTGCAAAGACCATGGCAAAAGAAATCGTCGGACAGATCAAACTCCAGATTCCAGCCGGACAGGCGAATCCCGCCCCGCCCGTGGGCCCCGCCCTCGGCCAGCAGGGCGTCAACATCATGGCCTTCTGCAAGGAGTTCAACGCGGCCACACAAAAACAGGCCGGGGACATCCTGCCGGTCATCATCACCGTCTTCAAAGACAAGACATTCTCGTTCATCACCAAGTCGCCGCCGGCCGCCATCCTGCTCAAAAAGGCCGCGGGTCTTGCCGCCGGATCCAAGGAACCCAACAAAACCAAGGTCGCCAAGCTGACCAAAAAACAGGTTCTCGATATTGTAAAAATCAAGCGCAAGGACATGAATGCCCGCAGCGACGAAGCGGCCTTCCGGACCCTCGCCGGCACCGCGCGCCAGATGGGCATCGAAATTTCCGACTGAACCCCAACCCGCAGGAGTCCGCCATGGCGGACGCTCGCACTGCAAACCACCATGCAAAAAAAACGCAGCAAACGCTACCGGGCCTCCGCGGAACTCGTGGACCCCAAAAAGAAGTATACTCTGGCCGACGCGGTGAAAACCCTCAAGGCCATGCCCGCCCCAAAATTCGACCAGACGGTGACCGTCTCCATGAAGCTGGGGGTCGATCCGCGCCAGAGCGACCAAATGGTGCGCGGCACCTGTCCCCTCCCCCATGGGAGCGGCAAGACGGTGCGCGTGCTGGTTTTCGCAACCGGAGAGGCGGCCGAGGCCGCGCGCGCGGCGGGAGCCGAGTTCGTGGGCTACGAGGATTTGATCAAAAAGGTCGTGGCGGGGTTTTCGGACTTTGACGTGGCGGTTGCGACTCCCTCGGCGATGGCCGAGGTCA
>CAZGNH010000372.1:0-2299 GCA_964527025.1 uncultured Chthoniobacterales bacterium
GACTCGATCACGGTCGCCCCGGCCCAGACGCTCACCGACAAGGAATATCAGGCCATGCGCGACGCAAGCTTTGCCGTGATCCGCGCCATCGGCGTCGAAACCGGCGGCAGCAACATCCAGTTCGCCCTCGACCCGCGCACCGGACGCATGGTCGTCATCGAAATGAATCCGCGCGTCTCGCGTTCGAGCGCCCTTGCAAGCAAGGCCACCGGGTTCCCCATCGCCAAGATCGCCGCCAAGCTGGCCGTCGGCTACACGCTTGACGAGCTGCCCAACGACATCACCCGGGAAACCCCCGCCTGCTTCGAGCCCTCGATCGATTATTGCGTCGTGAAGGTGCCGCGCTTCACCTACGAAAAATGCCCGCAGGCCGATCCGACCCTCACCACGCAAATGAAGAGTGTCGGCGAGGCCATGGCCATCGGGCGCACGTTCAAGCAGGCCCTCCAGAAGGCCCTTCGCTCGCTCGAGACCGGCCGCGCCGGACTCGGCGCCGACGGCAAAGACCGCCGCCCCGACGCCGCCGATCTGGAAAAAAAATTGCGCGTGCCGGGTGCGGAGCGGGTTTTCCACGTCGCCGAAGCGTTCCGTGCCGGGCTTTCGGTGGATGCCGTCCACGCCCTCTCGGCGATCGACCCGTGGTTTCTGACCCAGATCCGGCAGATAGTCGGGATGGAGGGGGCCATTGCGTCCGATCCCGGGGCTCTTGCCGATCCGGCTGTGATGCGGAGAGCGAAGCACTTCGGGTTTTCCGACCGCCAGCTTGCGTGGTTGACGTCCCGCAAGGAGGCGGAGGTGCGTGTCGCGCGCAAGGCCGCCGGTGTCCTGCCCGCCTTCCGGCTTGTCGACACCTGTGCCGCCGAGTTCGAGGCCTTCACCCCCTACTATTTCTCGACCTATGGCGAGGAGGATGAGACGCGGGGCGGCGACCGCAAAAAGGCGCTCATCCTCGGGGGCGGGCCGAACCGGATCGGCCAGGGCATCGAGTTCGATTATTGCTGCGTGCATGCGGCCTTCGCCCTGCGCGAGCTCGGGTGGGAGACCATCATGGTCAACTCGAACCCCGAGACGGTTTCGACCGACTACGACACCAGCGACAAGCTGTATTTCGAGCCGCTCACCCTTGAGGATGTCCTCAATATCTACGAGCGGGAAAAAGCCGATGCGGTCATCGTCCAATTCGGCGGCCAGACACCGCTGAACCTCGCCGCAGGCCTCGCCGCCAACGGATGCACGATCATCGGCACCCAGCCGTCGTCGATTGAAATGGCCGAGGACCGCGCCCACTTCGCGGCCATGCTCCACAAACTCGGTCTGCGCCAGACGCCCGGAGGCACCGCAACCGACGAGGAGGGCGCCCTCGCGGTCGCCGCTTCGATCGGCTACCCGGTCCTTGTCCGCCCCTCCTTTGTCCTCGGCGGTCGCGCCATGGAAATTGTTCACGGCCCCGACGATCTCCGCCGCTATATCCGCACCGCCGTCGAAGCCAGTCCCGAGCGCCCGATCCTCGTGGACCGTTTCCTTGAGGATGCCACCGAGGTCGATGTGGATTGCATCTCCGACGGCACACACTGCGTGATTGGCGGCGTCATGGAGCATATCGAGCAGGCCGGCATCCACTCGGGTGACAGCGCCTGCGTCATCCCGAGTTTTTCGCTCGAACCGCGCGTGGTCGATGAAATCAAGGAGGCCACCCGCGCCATGGCCGCCGAGTTGGGGGTCCGCGGCCTCATGAACGTCCAGTTTGCCTGCAAGGACGGCCACGTGTACGTCCTCGAGGTCAACCCGCGCGCCTCGCGCACGGTTCCCTTTGTCAGCAAGGCCATCGGGGTCCCCCTGGCCAAACTTGCCGCCAAAATCATGGCCGGCAAATCCCTCGACGAGCTCGGTTTCACCGAAGAGATTGTCCCGCTCCACTATTCGGTGAAGGAGGCGGTTTTCCCGTTTGTGAAATTTCCCGGGGTGGACATCATGCTGGGGCCGGAGATGCGCTCGACGGGGGAAGTGATGGGGATCGATGCGGATCTGGGGGTGGCGTATGCGAAGAGCCAGATGTCGGCGCAGCCGGCGTTGCCGACGGAGGGCAATGTGTTTGTGAGTGTGAAGGACAGTGACAAAGAGGCGGTGGTGCCGATTGCGCGGGATTTCCACGACCTTGGGTTTGCGTTGTTTGCGACGGGGGGGACGGCGGCGGTGCTTGCCGCGGCGGGGCTTCCGGTGCGCACGCTGCTGAAACTGCAGCAGGGCCGCCCGAACGTTCTGGATTTGATCAAGAACGGCGAAATCCATTTTATCGTCA
>CAZGNH010000373.1:0-7608 GCA_964527025.1 uncultured Chthoniobacterales bacterium
GGGTTCGGGGCGTTGTTGGTTTTGGCGTGGTTGATGTGCCAGATTGCGGACACGGGCATTTTGTTCGCGCGGGAGCCCCCGGCGCCGGTCGAGCGGTCCCCCTCGCCGTGGAGCAGAAGCATGTGGAAAGCCTTTCTTGGTGACGGGCCGTTTCTGCGCCTGGCTCTTGTGGTGTGCCTTGTGTCGCCGCTGCTCGGGCAGCTTGCGGTTTTTTCGACGGTGTTTGCCTTCCGGGATCTTGGGTTCGAGCCGCAAATGGCCGCGTGGATCGCGATGTCAACGGCCATTGCGCGGGTCATTTTCAGCCCTGCGGTCGGTTGGTTCACCGACTGGTGGGGCGCCCGCAATGCTCTCCTCCTTTGGCCCGCCCTCTGCGCTTTGGGTTTCTTTCCGCTGGCCGTCTTTCCCGGCGTGGTGACCGTCTTTGCCGCCAGTGCCCTTGCCGCCGTCGGGTGGAGCGGGTTTTCCGGCGCGATGAACGCGCTCACGTGCGGCATCCCGAAACCAGAAAACCGCGCCGGCCACTTCACCTTGCTGGGCTTTTGCATGGTCGGAGCCAATGCCGCCGGACCGTTGGCTGTCGGCTGGATGTTCGACCGCATTGCCTACCGCCCCGGATTCGTTCTCCTCGGCGCGGTGGCCCTCGCTCTTTGCGCCATCGGCGCATTCCTGCTCCGCAACCTCAGCGCCCGCGCCAGCGACTACCACTGAACCGGCGGCCGCCGGGGGCGGTGCGCGCGCGTGTTCCGGCCAAATCGGCCTTCCACAGAGGCCGTGTTTCACCTATGCTTGCCCGCAGGCCGGTGTGGCGGAATGGCAGACGCAAGGGACTTAAAATCCCTTATCCCGTAGGGGGTGTGCGGGTTCGAGTCCCGCCACCGGCACCGGAATCTTTGTTGCCCTTCGAGGGTGTGATCGGGGCGGATCGCGTGAGCGCCCTCCATTCCAGCGGCGACTTTTCCACCTGTCCGGCATCCGCTTGCACCGTTCGAGACGTACAATAGCTTATACAGATGAAATTCACCTCCTCCGCGCTGGCGGCCGCGGTGCTTGCCCTGCAGGCTGCCGTGGCCGCGGAACCCGATGCCGACCCGAAGCCCATGCAACAACTCACCCCGCTCCAACACCATGTGACCAAAGAATGCGGAACCGAACCGGCATTCCGCAACGCCTACTGGAACAACAAACAGCCGGGCCTCTACGTGTGCGTCATCTCCGGCCAGCCCCTGTTCAGTTCGCGGGACAAGTTTGACTCGGGCACCGGGTGGCCGAGTTTCACGAAGGCCCTTGCGGCGGAGGCCGTCGAGGAGCGTGCCGACCGCTCGCACGGCATGGACCGCACCGAGGTCCGCTCGGTCAAAGGCGATTCGCACCTCGGCCATGTCTTTTCCGACGGACCGGCGCCCTCCGGCGAGCGCTACTGCATCAATTCCGCCGCCCTGCGCTTCATCCCGCTCGAAGATCTCGACAAGGAGGGCTACGGGGATTTCAAAAAATTAGTGGCCGGGGAAGAGGAATGAAATATGTCTGCGCCCGCGGCAAGGGCCGCGTCGCGCAGGGCCGCTTTGCGCCGTTTGATCTCGCGCCGGTGGCGGGAAGCGGCGGGGTGGCCTTCGAGCACGCTGTAATCGTGGTGGTCGCCGAGCAGGTCTGAGAGATTTTTGCAGGAGGCCGCGAGGGCTTTGGCCGCCTTGGGTTTTCCGAGTGCGGCGGCCTGGTAGTGGAGGGCTTTGACCCGTTTGCGCCACGTGTGCAGATTCTTGTCCGAGGGGTCGCACAGGCAGGTGTCGAGTGCCTTGCGTGCCCGGCCGGCGGACCGTGACACGCGCTGCAGAAGCATCCGGCGGGTCAGGCTGTCGAAATCCTGCGGCTTGAGCAGACTCCGGAGCTGTCCGGCAAACGCCCCGACCTCCTCGGCCGACGGAGGCTGCACCCCTCCCGCCGGCGGTGCCACGCCCCCGAACTCCGCAATCCTCCCCGCCATCACCGCCTCATCCCGCGCCGCCGCCACCAAATCCTTCACCGCCGACACCACGGCCCCGATCTGCACGCACCGTTTGCGGGGCAATTCCTGCCCCGACACCTCGATCAACGCCCGGAACCGCTTGCACGACGTGCGGATCCCGTGCACCGCCGCCGCCGCGCGCTCCGGATCGTCAAGCCGCGCCGCGCATTTCGCGATCCCGTCCGCCAGCTTGCGCAGCGCCCGCCGCATCCGCTTCCCCGTGCCGCCATCCGGCGCTTCGGACGTCTTCATCCCGGCCACCTATCTGCGGCGCGGCACCACATCGACCTGCTGCCGCAGACGCGCGACCTTTTTTTCCCCGAGGACCCCGGACCAGTGAACGCAGGGGTAAATCACGGCGTGTTTGCCCACGATCGAGCCCGGCGAGAGGACGCTGTTGCATCCGATCTCCGCATGGTCGCCCACAATGGCCCCGAACTTCCGCAGGCCCGTCGCCGCCAGACCCCCGCCGGGCCCGGCAACAGCCACCTCCCCGCGGTCCAACCGCACGTTGGACAAAATCACTCCCGCCCCCAGATGCGCCCGGTGCCCGAGAATCGAATCCCCCACGTAGTTGAAATGCGGAATCTGCGCCCCGTCAAACACCAGACAATTTTTGAATTCGCACGCGTTGCCCGCGACGACTCCGTCGCCGAGGATGACATTTTCGCGGATGTAGCACCCGCTGCGGATCTGGCAGTCCGAACCGATCCATGCAGGCCCCTTGATGGTGGCTCCCGGCTCGATGACCGTTCCCTCGCCGACAAACACATCCCGCCCGATGAACGGCTTGCCCGAGGCGACCCCGTGCATGGCCGGCTTGAGCCGGAACTGGAGGTAGGGGGAAATTTTTTCAAGGGCCGCCCACACCTCGCCCACCTGGTCGAAAATGACCCGGTGGCGGGTCGCATCGAGGTCGAAAAATGTTTCCGGTTTGAACACGGGGAGGGGGATCAGCCGGGGATGGCCGGCTGTTGCTGGGTGAGGCAATGGACGGCGCCGAGACCCCAGATCAACTCGGTGCAGTCGATGGGGACGATCCGGCGCGCGGGGAAAAGCTCCCGGAGGATCGAGGCGGCCCACGAGTCGTTTGTGTCGCCGAAGGCGGGCATCAGCAGCGAGGTGTTTGTGATGTAAAAATTCGCGTAGCTTGCAGGGAGGCGCTGCCCGTCGCGCACGATGGGCGACGGCATGGGGAGCGTGTAGATGGCCAGCGGGCGCCCGTCGGCAGCCGTCATGGATTTGAGCCGCTCAAGGTTGATTTGGAGGGGATCATGGTTGGGATCGTCGGTGTTTTCCTCGATGGCGGCAAGGACCGTGTGTTCGTTGACGAAGCGGGCGATGTCGTCCACGTGGCCGTCGGTATCGTCGCCCTGGATGCCGTCGCCGAGCCAGAGAATTTTTTGGATGCCGAGGCATTCGCGGAGGATGCGTTCGATGTCTTCGCGTGTGAGGCTGGGGTTGCGGTTCGGGTTCAGGAGGCAGGATTCGGTGGTCAGGAGTGTGCCGGTGCCGTTGGTGTCGACCGACCCTCCCTCGAAGATGAATTCCCTGCGGTTGAACACCGGGATTCCGAGGGCCCCGGCCATGCGGGTGGCCGCTTCGTGGTCTTCCTCGAAGGCGGCCAGTTTGAATCCCCATGCATTGAATCCGAAGTCGATGGCAGCAAGCCGTGGGTCATGTTTGCGCCGGACGAAGACGGCCCCGTGATCGCGGCACCATGGTTCGTTGGTGGGCACATGGAAAAACTCGACCCGTTCCGGGGCGACGTCCCGGAGCAGTCCGCGCACATGGCGCTCCTGATCGGAGTCTGCCACATTGATGCGCAGGAGTTCGGCTTCGGCGATGGCTGTTGCCATGGCGACGAATGCGGGAATGGCGCGGTCGTAGGCTCCCGGGAAGCTCAGGCAGTCCGGGTGGGGCCATGAGATCCACGTGGCCTCGTGGAGTTCCCACTCGGCGGGCATCGAGTAGCCTTTTTTTGCGGGGGAGTTGTTGGGCATGGCAGCGGTCAGAATTTCCGATCCCTCTGTTTAAAAACAAGCGCAATTTTGGCGGGCTTGCATGTCAGGCGGGGTGTTGGTCGGGGTTGCGGTGGGGTTGCCAGACGGGGGGTGGAGCTCCGAGGGCTTTGAGGTGGGCGAGGATGTCGTCGCGGGCGGCTTGGTCGATGTGTTCGGGGTCGAGGGTTGTGCGGAGTTGGTAATCGACACCGCTGGCAAGCAGGATGCGCAGGGATTCGATGACTCTGGCCGCGGAGCCCCGGATCCGGGTGACCCGGTCGTAGCGGGTATCGAGGGGCGCCTTCACGTCGAACCCCACCCAGTCCACATGTGCGAGAACGGCGGCGAGCCTCCCGGGGAGCATTCCGGCCGTGTGGAGGCCGACGGCGAATCCCATGGCGCGCACTTCGGTTGCGGCGGCGGGCAGCGCGTCCTGTGCGGTGGGTTCGCCGCCGCTGAAGACCACGGCGTCGATGAAGCCGCTGCGTTTGCGCAGATCGGCGACAATGTCCTCCCATGCGTGGGAACCCGCGCAGAAGGGTTGGAGGTGCGGGTTGTGGCAGTAGGTGCAACGCCACGCACACCCCTGGCAGAACACGACCGCACTGAGCCGTTCGGGGTAGTCCACCGTGGTGAAGGGCACAAACCCCCCCACTTGAAGCGCCACCCGCGCTTCCCGATCCGCCCGCTCCCCCGCAAGCTGTTCTTCTGAGCCCGTCCGCATGTCCTCCTTGATATACCTCCGGGATCACGATGGCAATCCGCGGCCGGCGCCGAACAGCCGGACGCCCCGCCAAAGATTTCCTTTGGCAGGGGCGGCTTTTGGTGGCCCAATACACTCGGTGCAAAGCGAGGGAGACAATGATGCCAGCCGCGGTCCGATCGGGGTCTTTGACTCCGGCATCGGAGGACTGACTGTTGCCGCGGCGCTGCGGCGGCACCTGCCTGCCGAGCGGATTGTGTATCTTGGCGACACGGCGCGCGTTCCCTATGGCGGCAAAAGCCGTGCGACCATCGAGCGCTACGGCATAGAAATCGGCGGCCTCCTCCTCGCCGAAGGCGCCAAAATGCTCGTCGTCGCCTGCAACACGGCATCTGCACTCGCCGTGCCCCGCATGCAACAACTCTTCACGGTTCCCGTGCAGGGGGTCATCGCCCCCGGAGCCCGCGCGGCCCTCGCCGCGACCCGCAACCGCAAAATCGGCGTGATCGGCACGCGTGCGACCATCGCGAGCGGCGCCTATGAGCGGGCGATCCGTTCTCTGGATCCGGGGGTTGAGGTTTGCAGTGCGGCCTGCCCATTGTTGGTTCCATTGATCGAGGAGGGGATGTTCGACGACGAGGTGACCGGCGTGCTGCTGGCGCGCTACCTTGCTCCGCTGCTTGCACAGGGGGTGGACGCGCTGGTGCTCGGCTGCACCCACTACCCGCTGGCTTCCGGCGCCATCGCACGGGCCGCCGGCCCCGCGGTCACCCTCGTCGATTCCGCGGAAAATTGCGCGCTCGCCGTCCGGGAACTCCTCTCCAAACTTTCCCTGCTGGCACCCGAAGGGCATCCGGGCTCGCTCGAAGTCTCCCTCACCGATGCGACCGAGGGGTTTCTGCGCACCGCGGAACATGCCCTCGGACTCGAAATCGGCGACGTCCGCCTGCGGGTTGTGCAATCAGCCGGCTCCTGAATCGGGCATATTGAAACCCGCGGACAAACGGTCCATACTCGCGCCATCATGTTCACCGGATTGATCGAAGAAGTCGGCGCCTGCCAATGGCTCAGGCGCACCCCGAAGAGCATCCAGCTCGCCATCACGGCCACGCATGTCGCCAAAGGTATCGGCAAGGGGGACAGCCTCGCCGTGAACGGCTGCTGCCTGACCGTCACCTCGGCCCGCAAAGACGCCCTCGTCTTCGACCTGCTCGAAGAAACCGTCCGCCGCACCAACCTCGGGGATCTGCGCCCCGGCTCGCCGGTCAACCTCGAGCGCGCCCTCGCCGCCAACGGACGCATGGGAGGCCACTTCGTGCAGGGGCACATCGACGACACGGCGGAGGTGGTCGACGCCTCCGGGCACGGGCCGGATTTGCGGCTTGAGTTTTCGCTGCCCGCGTCGTGCGCGCCCTACGTCGCCTACAAGGGATCGGTCGCGGTCAATGGGGTGAGCCTGACGGTTGCCGAGGCGGGCGCGGATGCCTTTGTGGTCTGGATTATCCCGCACACGCGCACCGCCACCAACCTCGGGGTCCTC
This sequence comes from uncultured Chthoniobacterales bacterium, assembly GCA_964527025.1. Taxonomy (GTDB): domain Bacteria; phylum Verrucomicrobiota; class Verrucomicrobiia; order Chthoniobacterales; family Terrimicrobiaceae; genus CAZGNH01. Next base: position 6,252 of record CAZGNH010000373.1, read on the forward strand.
AAGCCGCACGACCGCGTCAACCTCGAAACCGACATCCTCGCCAAATACACCGAGCGCATCCTCGCGGGGAAGCGCCCCTGACGCCATGGCCGGACGCATTGCCACGACTTTCGACGCCCTGCGCCGCGCCAACCGCGGCGGGTTTGTCGCCTACGTCACCGCCGGCGACCCGACTCCCGGTCACCTGCCGGAAATCCTCGGCGCGCTGGACGCGGCGCGGGTGGATCTCATCGAGCTGGGCATTCCATTTTCCGATCCCCTTGCCGACGGGCCGACCATTCAGGCGGCCTCCGGACGCGCCCTCGCCGCGGGCATGACGGTCGAAAAGGTCATCGGGGCGGTGCGCGCGTTCCGCCGGACTTCGCAGACGCCGGTTGTGCTCTTCACCTACCTCAATCCCATCCATGCGTTCGGGTTTGCGCGTTTTGTGGCCGAAGCGGAGGAGGCGGGGGCCGACGGCCTGCTTGTTCTGGATTTGCCGCCCGAGGAGGCCGCGCACAGCGGGGAATTTGCCATGGACGGAAGGCTGGACCCAATCCGCCTTGTGGCCCCGACGACCTCTCCCGCGCGCATGGCCGCCATTTGCCGGGGCGCGCGCGGATTCATTTATTATGTTTCGCGCGAAGGAGTCACCGGGGAGCAAACCGAGCTGGCCTCCGGCATCGCCTCGCAGGTCGAAGCCCTCCGCCGGGTGACCGATCTGCCCATTGCCGTCGGATTCGGCATCTCGACCCCGCAACAGGCCGCGGAGGTCGCCGCCCATGCCGACGCCGCCGTCGTCGGCAGCGCCATCGTCCGCCGCATCGCCGGACATGGGGCCGCCGCGGGCCTCGGACGCGCAGTCGGGGAATTCGTCGGGCCCCTTGTCCGCGCGGCCCACACCGCCAGAGAGCCGCGCTAGCGCAGGGCGGCGATCGCCGCGGCGACTTCCTCCGCGTGGTCGCGGGTCTTTGCCTTGGGCGTCGTCCACCGGATCGTGCCGTCCTTGATGAGGAAAGACTGGCGGCCGGGGAGGCCCATCATGCGCGGCACGCCGAAGGCCCCGGCCACTTTTCCCTCGGTGTCGGCGATGAGCGCGAAAGGAATCCCGTGCTTCTCGCGGAATTTCTTCTGGGCGTCGGGCGAATCGCCGCTCACGCCGAGGATCGTCACCCCGTCGGATTCCAGACCGGCAAACGCGTCGCGCAGGGAACACGCCTGCGCGGTGCAACCGGGCGTGTCGGCCTTTGGGTAAAAATACACCAGTGTGATGCCCTTCGAGTAAACATCGGCGAAGCGCACCTCGCGACCGTCCTGGTCGGAGGCGGTCACGTCGGGGGCCGGTGCGCCGGTTTCCAGCGGGGCTGCGTGGGAGAGG
>CAZGNH010000374.1:0-1977 GCA_964527025.1 uncultured Chthoniobacterales bacterium
GAAGACGGGGAAATGTCGGGGCAGGTTGGCTGCCATGTCCGCAATCACCAACAACGGGCGGGAGGCACCCGCAAAACCCGACTGGATCAAGGTGCGCCTTCCATCCAACCCGGTCTTTTTTTCCACCAAGGCGCTGATTTCCGATTTGAAGCTCCACACGGTCTGCGAGAGTGCGCAATGTCCGAACCGGTGGGAGTGTTGGAGCGAGGGGACGGCGACCTTCATGATTGCGGGGGACCGGTGCACGCGGGCGTGCGGGTTTTGCGCGGTGGACACGGCCAAGCCGCTTCCCCTCGAGGAAGACGAGCCGAAGCGCGTGGCCGGGGCCGTTCAGAGGCTGGGGCTCAGGCATGTGGTTCTGACGGCCGTGGCGCGCGATGACCTTGCCGACGGCGGAGCAGGGCATTTTGCGGCGACAGTCCTCGCGATCCGGGAGCTCGATCCGGCCATTGTCGTCGAGGTGCTGACCTCGGATTTCCGGGGCCGGGACGATGCGTTGCGGACCGTGATGGAGGCCCGTCCGCACGTCTTCAATCACAACATCGAAACCGTCGAGAGGCTGACTCCGGAGGTGCGTTCGCGGGCCAAATACCGTCTCTCGCTCGAGGTTCTCGAGCGGGCGGAGGTGATGGCCGCGGAGATCGGCGCGGGCACCGTCACCAAGAGCGGGTTGATGCTGGGGCTCGGGGAGCGGGAGGAGGAAATCTTCGAGGCCATGGACGACTTGAGGCGCGCGCGGGTGGGGGTGCTGACCCTTGGCCAGTATCTGCGCCCCAGTCCCTCCCACCTGCCGGTGGTCGAGTATGTTCCCCCCGCAACCTTTGACCGTTACGGGGTCATCGCGCGGGAGAAAGGGTTTCTGCACGTTTCCAGCGGGCCGCTGGTGCGCAGCTCCTACCATGCCGCGGATTTTCATCCCAACGGCTGCGCGGCCTGAGGTGCGGCGGCATTGGCCGCCGTTTGCCATCACACTGCTTCTGCTGGGGTGCTGCTTCCCGCCCCCAACAGCCGCCGCCTTTGCCTGGGAGGTCCGTCAATTCGACGGGCGCGATCATGTCGGCGTCCACCAGATCGCGGAGTTTTACGGACTCTCACCGGTCCTCCCCGCGGACCCGAAGCGCCCCGCCTTCGCGCGCGGCAACCGTTCCCTCCGCCTCAACAATAACAGCCGCGAGGCGGCCATCAACGGCCTCAGGCACTGGCTCTCCTTCCCCGCAACCGAGCGGGACGGCACCCTCTGGATTTCCCGCCTTGATTTGTCGCGCACCATCGAACCGGCACTGCGCCCGGAGCTGTCCCCGGGACTGACGCGTCCGGCGACCGTCGTCCTCGACCCGGGTCACGGCGGCCGCGACAAAGGCGCCGTCAACCACTACCAATTTGAAAAAAATTTCGTGTTGGATGTGGCGCGCAGGGTGCGCGACGAGTTGACCGCCGCCGGCGTGGAAAGGGAGCATGACGGGGAATTCGGCCCCGCATCTGGATTTGCCCCGCCGGGCCGAGATCGCCGGCCGGCAGGCGGATCCCATCCTTGTGAGCATCCACTTCAATGCCGCTCCAAACCGCGCCGCCCAAGGGTTCGAAGTCTTTGCGATCACGCCGCGCGGTGCACCCTCCACCGAGCACGAAGTGCTCTCCGCACGTGACATGGTCGGGGAACATGGCAACGCCTTCGAGATCCAAAGCTACCTTCTTGCCAAATCGATCTACCATGCCATGCACGGGCGCCTGCGCATGATGGACCGTGGAATCAAGCGGGCGCGCTTTGCGGTCCTGCGGTTGTCCAAGATGCCGGGCGTGTTGATCGAGGGAGGCTTTCTGTCCAATCCCGTGGATGCCCGCCGGATCGCCTCGCCCCGATGGCGCACCCAATACGCCAAGGCCGTCGCCGACGGGATTCTCGCCTACATCGAGCTGGCCGGATCCCGAAAAGCCCCCCCGCTGGCCGACGAATACCGGATCCCCGGCATGCGACCG
>CAZGNH010000375.1:0-2708 GCA_964527025.1 uncultured Chthoniobacterales bacterium
TGACGACATTTCGAACGCGGCCTGTGAGGCGGTGGCGAACAATGTGAAGGGGACGCTGGCGTTGCCGCATGCTTATGGGCGGCTGCAATTCGGCGAGGATCTGGAGTTGTTTTTCCGCACGATGATCGGGACGGGGGCGAATCCGAATGTGGCGGCGGTGGTGGTGATCGGGATCGAGCCCGGTTGGACGCAGCGCATTGTGGACGGGATTGCGAAGACCGGGAAGCCGGTCGAGGGCTTCTCGATCGAGCGTCATGGCGACATCAACACGATTGCGGCGGCGTCGCGCAAGGCGAAGGAATATTCGCAGTGGGCGAGCGAGCTGCAGCGGAGCGAGTGCCGCATGAGCGAGCTGTATGTGTCGGTGAAGTGCGGTGAATCCGACACGACGACGGGGCTTGGGTCGTGTCCGACCGTGGGCAATGTGGTGGACAAGATTGTTGCGATTGGTGCGACGGCGTCCTTTGGGGAGACGACCGAGCTGACCGGTGGCGAGCACATTGTGGAGGGCAAGGCGGCGACGCCCGAGGTGGCCAAGGAGTTCATGGCCGTTTGGCAGGACTACACCGATTTGGTGATGAAAGAGAAGACCGACGATTTGTCCGAGTCGCAGCCGACCAAGGGGAACATCCGCGGGGGTTTGAGCACCATTGAGGAGAAGGCGCTTGGCAACATTGAGAAGCTTGGCAAGAAAACAAAGTTTGTCGGGTGTCTCAAGCCGGCGGAAGAGCCTGCGGGCAAGGGGTTCTATTTCATGGACACCTCGTCGGCGGCGGCGGAGGCGGTGACATTGTGGGCGGCTTCGGGGGCGGTGATGCACCTTTTCCCGACCGGGCAGGGGAACATCATTGGCAACCCGATTGAGCCGGTCATCAAACTTTCGGCAAACCCGCTGACCTGCGAGACCATGAGCGAGCACATTGATTTTGATTGCTCGGCGATTTTGCGCGGTGAGATGACCATTGACGAGGCCGGGGACAAGCTGCTTGAGATCATGGTGCGCACAGCCAACGGACGTCTGACGGCGGCCGAGGCGCTCGGGCACCGTGAGTTTGTTCTCACGAAGCTCTACCGGAGCGCCTGAGGATGGGGGCGGTGGCGGACGGTCCAGGCGGCGTCCGCTTCGAGCCTGCGGCTCTGGAGGCATTTGCGGCGGCCATTGCGGTGGCCGCCGCCGTGCCGCCGGAGGATGCGGGGTTATTTGCGGGGGCGTTGGTGGACGCCGACCTGCACGGAGTTTCGACCCACGGGGTTTCGCGTTTGGGCATATACATGCGGCGCATCCGTGGGGGGGTGATTGATCCGGCGGCGGAGCCGGTGATTGATGACACGCGTCCCGGGGTGTTGCGGGTGGATGCGGGGAATGGTTTGGGTCAGGTGGCGGCGCTGAGGACATTGGAGGCGATGGTTCCGCGGGCGCGGGCGGGGGGTGTGTGTGCGGCGACCGTGCGGGGGTCCCAGCATTTTGGTGCGGCCTTTCACTACTGCAATGCGGCGGCGCGGCGGGACATGATTCTGCTTGCGACGACGAGTTGTGAGCCTTCGATGTCGCCCGGCGGGGGGTGTGAGGCCTTTTTTGGGACCAACCCGATTGCGGTGTCCTTTCCGACCGATCTGGGTTTCACGGTGAAGGTGGATTTGGCGACTTCGGTGGTGGCGCGGGGCAACATCATTGCGGCGCACAAGCAGGGGCGGGCAATTCCGGAGGGGTGGGCGTTGAATACGGGCGGAGAGCCCACGACCGATGCGGCGGAAGCCCTTGCCGGCACCGTGCTGACGATGGCCGGGCACAAGGGGTATGCCCTTGCCCTGATGGTGGAAATTTTTTCCAGTGTCCTCTCGGGGTCGGCGATCGGCCCGGGCATCGGGTCCATGTACAAAGACATGGATCGTCCGCAGGATGTGGGTCATTTTTTTGTGTTGGTGGACATTGCGGCTTTCATGGAGCCGGGGGAGTTCCGGCGGCGTCTTGGGGAGACGGTGGCTGGGATCAAGGCGTGTCGGAAGCGGCCCGGGGTTGGGGAGATTCTTGTGCCCGGGGAGCGTTCGCACCGGATGGCTGTGGAGAATGCGCGGTTGGGGGTCCGGCTGGATCCGGCGACAGTGGTCGAGATTGAGGCACTTGCGCTTGATTATGGTGTGGAGTTGGGGGGCCGCATTGAATCGGGCATTGCAAGAGCGTGAATGGCTGGTAAGTTTGACGGTGTTATGGCTACAACAAAAAAATCCAAGTCCACCCGGAAGACGGCTGCGAAAAATTCCGCGCCGAAGAAATCCACGACCTCCAAGCAGTCGCATGAGGAGAAGCTTGCCGAGCAGACGATCAAGTTGATTGACGAGGCATCTTCTCTGCTGCGGACGGGGGCCGGACAAGCGGCGAAAAGCCGCATTGCCGCGGCCAAGAAGGCCCAGACGCTGCTTGGCAAAGCCACCAACTCGCTTACGGGCGTGCTGAAGGATACCTCCTCGGTCCTCAGCCGGACCGTTGGCAAGCTCGGGAAACCCTGAGGAGCTGTAAAATATTCGGGACAGGTCATCCTAATTTTTCACAGTTTCTGAGGCCAGCCCGCATATCTCACAAGCCATCTGCTGCGACTTGCGGGAGGCAGGCGGCGTTGGGCTTGAATCGCGGTTCGGACAGTATGCACGCATACAGCCCTCCCCCGATTCCGCGCCCGCCTTGTCCCAGCCAGCCTCGCGCGGCGTCT
>CAZGNH010000376.1:0-5115 GCA_964527025.1 uncultured Chthoniobacterales bacterium
CGCGCAGCGCGCGCAACGGAATCGGACTTGTCAAGCTCATGGGCCGTCACGCGGGGTTCATCGCCTCGCATTCGGCCATTGCGAGCGGGGAGGTCAACTGTGTGCTGATTCCCGAGGTGCCGTTTGCTCTCGATGGGGACGGCGGGTTTTTGGAGTTTTTACACCGGAGGATTCAGCGGCGGGGGCATGCGGTGGTGACGGTCGCCGAGGGGGCCGGCCAGGAGCATATGGACGGGCCGGGAGGGACCGACGCGTCCGGAAACAAGCGCCTGGCCGATATCGGGGTGTTCCTGCGCGACCGGATCACCCGGTATTTTGCCGCCCGCAGGACCGAGCTGAACCTCAAGTATATCGATCCGAGTTACATTGTGCGCGGCGTGGCGGCATTCACCAACGACTCGATTTATTGCCTGCGGCTGGGGCAGGCGGCCGTGCACGCCGCCATGGCCGGCAAGACCGGACTTGTGGTTGCTCGTCTGCACGGAAAATACGTGCATGTGCCCATCGCGGCGGTGACCGCCGCCCGCAGGTCGGTCGATCCGACCGACGATCTCTGGCTCTCGGTGCTCGAATCCACCGGCCAGCCGCAGAATTTCGTGTAACGGGCAGTCAGCGCACGACGCCGAATTCCGCCCGGCGGTTGCGCGCCCATGCGGCCTCGTTGCTTCCGGGATCGGCGGGCATTTCCATGCCGAAGCTGACGGTTTGAACCAGTGAGGCGTCCATGCCGGCATTGATAAGGGCTTCGCGGACGGCGAGGGCGCGGCGTTCGCCGAGGCCGCGGTTGTATTCTTCGGTGCCGCGCTCGTCGGTGAATCCGGCGATGATGACGGTATTGCGTTTGCCGCGGAGGGCGGAGGCCACCTCGTTGACCTTGGAGAGTTCCGCCCCGGAGACACTGAAGCTGTCAAAGGCGAAATAGACGGGCGAAAACTGACTGCGCTCGACGCTGTTGCCGAAGAAGTTGGCGCCGTCGATGCGGTCGGCCAGCGGGGTGCCGGAGACAAAATCTCCGTCAATACCGGCGAACTGGTCTCCGTGTTTTTTTTTGCAGGCCGGGAGGGAGAGGGTGGCGGCGAGGGCAATGGCGGCAAGCAGGGCGGGTTTCATGAGTTGGGAAAATAGCCTGAGAGGGCGCGGAGATCAACCTCAAACGCGGAGAAGGTCTTCTGCGTGTGCGAGGGCGGTGGCGGATTTGCCTCCGAGCATGCGGGCGATTTCTTCGGTGCGGGCGGGGCCGGAGCACGGGTGGAGGAGGGTGCGGGTGCGCCGGTCGGCAACTTCTTTGGTGACGACGAAGTGGTGGGACGCGGCGGCGGCGACCTGCGGGAGATGGGTGATACAAAGGACCTGCCTGCCACGGGCGAGATCCCGCATGCGGGCGGCGACCTTGACGGCGATTTCCCCTCCCACGTTCGCGTCGATCTCATCGAAGACGAGGAGCGGCACATCATCCTGCTCCGCAAGGACACTTTTGAGGGCCAGCATCACACGGGAAATTTCGCCGCTTGATGCGATGCTGCGCAGAGGGCGCGGATCTTCCCCGGGGTTCGGAGCAAAGACGAACTCCGCCATTTCAAGGCCGAGCGGGCCGGGAGTAGGCAATGCATCCAGCCGGACGGCAAACCCGCTGCGCGGGAAGCCGAGGTCCGCAAGGGCGGCCGAGACGCTCTTTTCCAATTTCCCGGCGGCGGCGCGGCGTTTCCCCGTGAGTGCGGCACCGGTTTCTTCGACCCGCTGCGCGGCGGCGGCCAGTTCGCGGTCGAGGGAGTCGGCGCGCTCGATGAGTGTCCGGAGGCGGTCGAGGCGCTCTTTGGCCCGGACCCCGAAATCGATGACCTCGGCGAGGGAACTGCCGTATTTGCGCTTGAGCGACCCGATCAGATCGAGGCGGGCTTCGAGGGCGGCGAGGGCGGCGGGGTCGGTTTCGAGAGCGCCCGAGTAGCGGGTGAGTTCGTCGGAGAAGTCGTTGAGGGCGGTGGAGGCACATTCAGCGGAGGCGGCGAGGGCTTGGGCGGCCGGGTCGAGGCGGGCGAGGTCGCGGGGGGTGCGGACGGCTTCGGCGGCGCCTTCAAGGAGACCTGTCTGTTCGCCTGAGAGCCGGGTCGAGAGGGTGGCGCAGGCGGCGGCGATGCGCCCGGCGTTGGCCGCGGCGCGGTGTCTGCCTGCCAGTTGTTCCTCCTCGTCGGGGGAGAGACCGGCGGCATCGATTTCCCGGCACTGGTGGTCAAGGAGATCGACCTCGCGCGCGAGCGACCGGCCTCCTCCAGTCAGTTCCTCCTGCTCATGCCGCAGGGCCAGCAAGCGCCCGCGCACCTCCGTGTAGGCAGCCAGAGCCTCTCCGCAGGACGCGTAGCTGTCGAGCAGGCGTGTCTGCTGTTCGCGTGAAAAAAGACTCTGGTGGTCGTGCGGTCCGTGCAAATCCACAAGCCTGTCCCCGAGGGCGCGGAGAAGCGCCAGCGTGCAGGCCGATCCATTCACAAATTGTCGGCCGGCCCCCTCTGTCTGCACCGTGCGCTTCAGGAGCAGGCGCCCGTCCTCGCATGGTTCGGCTCCTCCCTCCTCGAGGGCGCGCGCAACCCGCGGGTCATCCACTCCCTCGAAGACGGCCTCGATGGTGCACGACGGGGCTCCCGAACGCACCAGCGACCGGTCGGCCCTTTCCCCGAGCAGCAGCCCCAAAGCGCCAAGGATGACGCTTTTTCCCGCGCCGGTTTCTCCGGTGATGACCGTAAATCCGTCACGGGGTTCCCAGAGGAGATCCTCGACGAGGGCGAGGTTGCGAATTTGGAGGGAGGCGAGCGTTGCGGACATGGGGGCAAGTATGCCAGTGTGACGGGCCAAAGCAAAGACATGCAAGCGCTGGAGATCACCTTCCTCGGGACGGGCACGTCGCACGGCATTCCAGTCATCGGGTGCCCGTGCCGGGTGTGCTCTTCGGCCGATCCGCGCGACAAGCGGTTGCGCACATCGACCCTGCTCCGCGACGGATCCACGGGCATCCTGATTGACACCCCCCCCGATCTGCGCCTCCAATGCCTGCGTGAAAACATCACGCGCATCGATGCCGTGATCCACACACACTCGCACGCGGACCATATCCTTGGCTTCGACGATCTGCGCCGCTTCTGTGAGATCGAAAACAAGTCCATGCCCGTCCATGCCACCCCGGCCACCCTCGCCGACCTCCGGCGCGTCTTCCAATACGCCTTCAATGGATCCCACCAATTCCGCAACTACGTCCGGCCCTCTCCCGTGCCGATCGAAGGTCCGTTCGACCTTGGCGGGCTCCGGATCACTCCCGTCGAACTCCCCCACGGGCGGATGGTCACGACGGGGTTGGTGTTTTCGCGTGGTGACCGGAAGCTTCTGGCTTATTATACCGACTGCCAGGCGGTCCCCCTTGCGGCGGTTGCGGTCGCGCGCGGTGCCGACGTGCTTGTGCTCGATGCCCTGCGCCATGCCCCGCACACAACCCACCTGTCCTTCGACGACGCCGTCGAAGCTGCGGAAACCATCGGTGCCAAACGCACCTATTTCATCCACATGTGCCACGATCTCGGCCACGCCGAAACCGAGGCGCGCCTGCCCGAAAACATCCGCCTCGCTTACGATGGACTTCGCCTCTCGATTTAAACCGACTTTGCGCGCCGCAGCAGCCGCCCTCGGGGCCGTCACAGCGATTTTTGCGGTTGTCGGCCCGTGCATTGCGGCGCCTTCCTCCGAGGCGGCGGCGACCGTCGTGGTTTACAATTCCTCCGATCCCGACTCGATCGCGCTCGCCAAATACTATGCTCTCCGCCGGGAAATCCCCGAGGAGAACCTCGTGGGCCTTGCGGTTCCGGTTGCCGAGGAGATCACCCGCGCCGAATACCGCTCCCTCCTTGCCGCGCCGCTGCGGGCGACGCTGCTAACGCGCGGATTCTGGAAAGAGGAGCCGGGATCCTCGCGGATTGTGGAGACCCGTGTGCGTTTCCTTGCATTGATTCGTGGCATGCCCCTCAAGATCCGGCCCGACGAGACCCTCGCGCCGGACCCGTCCCTTCCGGAGGCGATCGGCTCGCGCAATGAGGCTTCGGTGGACAGCGAGTTGATGGCGCTGTCCCTTACGGGGCGTTCCCCTGCGGGGTTGCTGCCCAATCCGTATTTCCGCCGGTACACGCCTGTAATGGATCTGCAGGTGGAGCCGGATTTGTTGTTGGTTGGGCGGCTTGACGCCCCCGACACAATCACGGTGCGGGCGATGATCGACGACGCGGTTTCCACCGAGCGCGACGGTCTGTGGGGGTGGGGGTATGTCGATGCCCGCGGCATCCTCAAGGGCAACTATGCCGAGGGGGACCGGTGGTTGGTCGAAGCCATGGACGCCATGCGCAGGCAGGGAATCCCGGTCATGATGGATTCGTCCGAGCAGACCCTGCCGCCGGGATTTCCGGTCACCGACGCGGCGGTCTATTACGGGTGGTATTCCCCTCATGCGGACGGTCCCTTTGCAGATCCCCTTTTGCGGTTCCGTCCCGGGGCGGTTGCGGTCCACATTCACTCGTTCAGCGCGGCGACCCTGCGCAGCACGACGCAGGGGTGGTGCGGTCCGCTGCTTTTGCGCGGGGCCGCGGCCACCGTCGGCAATGTCTATGAACCCTACCTGGCTCTCACCGCGGACCCGCACATCCTGCAGGACCGTCTCATGGCGGGTTTCACATTTGCGGAGAGTGCCTGGGCGGCGACGAAGGCCGTCTCGTGGATGACCGTCGCGATCGGCGACCCGATTTACCGTCCCTACAAGGTTTGGAACAACCCGCGGCTCGCATCTCCCGCCAAACCCTCGACGTGGGAGCGCTACCGCGCCATCATCCGTGCCAACGGGGGCGATGTGCTGGCCGCGGCCTCCGACCTGCGCTCGGCCGCCCGCGAAACCCGCAACAGCATGTTCATCGAAGCCCTCGCCTGCGTCCAGGTCGATGCCGGCGACAAAACCGCCGCCCTGCGCTCAATCGAAGAAGCCCTCAAATTCGAACGCCGTGGTGACGTGCGCTTCCGCCTCGGCCTCGAAGAATACGCCCTCCTGCGCGCCACGGGCGACACCCGCGCCGCCTCCCGCACCCTCTCGCGCAT
>CAZGNH010000377.1:0-2652 GCA_964527025.1 uncultured Chthoniobacterales bacterium
ACCGGAACCCCCTTCTCCCCCCCCCGCACCGAAGACGGACGCCTCGCCCTCACCTCGATCGACCTCCTCTACGCCGCCAATGAACCTCTCCTGCTCCGCGAGTTCGACAACCAAAATGTCGAGGTCATCGGCCAGTTCTTCCCCGCCCGCCGCAACAACCCGGACGGATCAAGGTTCTCACTCATTCGGATGATGATCCTCTGCTGTGCCGCCGACGCCCGCCCGGTCGCAATCACAGTCAATGCCCCGCACCACGAAGCCTTCCCCGACATGAGCTGGGTGAAGGTGGCCGGCAAAGTCACCTTCCCAATCGAGGGCGGCAGGCCCGTGCCCCTCATCGACGCCGTGTTGGTCACCCCCACCGACGCGCCCCGCGAAACGTTCCTTTACTAACCCCGGACATCCACCCCCCCAAAGAGAACGCGTTTACTGTTCGCGCAGGAAGGCGTCGAGGGGGCTTGTCGCTTCGGCATGGTCGAGCCGGGTGGGCAGGCCGGCTTCGCGGGCCGCGTGGGCGGCGGCAACGACATCCCGGAAGGCCGCGGCCATGCGGACCGGATCGCGGGCGGCGGCGATGGCCGTGTTGACAAGGACCGCATCGGCACCGAGTTCGATGGCTTCGGCAGCGTGGCTCGGAGCTCCGATTCCGGCATCGACAACGACGGGAATGCGCGCCTGCCGGACGATGATTTCGATTTGGGCGCGGGTTTCGAGTCCGCGGTTGCTGCCGATGGGCGATCCGAGGGGCATGACGGTTGCGGCTCCGGCTTCTTCAAGGCGCTTGGCGAGGACCGGGTCGGCGTTGATGTAGGGCAGGACCGTGAAGCCTTCGGCGGCGAGGATCTCGGTGGCGCGGAGGGTTTCGATGGGGTCGGGAAGGAGGTAGTGGGGATCCGGGTGGATTTCGAGTTTGACCCATTTGGGCAGGCCCCCGGCGGCGGCGAGGCGCGCGAGGCGGACGGCTTCGTTGGCGTCCATTGCGCCGCTTGTATTCGGGAGGATGAGGAATTTGTCCGGATCGATGAAATCCAGGATGTTGGCAAAGGGGTCGCCGGTACCCGAGGTGTCGGCCCGTCGCAGGGCCACAGTCACAATCGACGCCCCGCTGGCCGCAATCGCGTCACGCATCACCTCGTTGGAAGAAAATTTCCCCGTCCCGAGCAGAAGGCGCGAAGGAAAGGCGCGCCCGGCAATCACCAGTGGTTCGTGCATAAAAGACAAGTCTTTAGACGGATGCAAGGCGGGCCGCAAGGGTCGAAGCAGGGTGGCGCCCGCCACCAAGCCATGCGACGGACGCCTCATCGAGGCGTCCCCTGCCACCCAAACGAGCGCTTCGCGCGTGGCGTCACCCGCCGTCTCCGGTCATTGGCACGAACCGCACGGGCAATAAATTTGTCCGCACAACCGCCCCCTCGCGCTTCTCGATCAACACCAGTTCCTGCACCCCCCCCTCCGGTCCGACGGGAATCACCATCCGGCCCCCCTCGCGCAGTTGGTCAACCAGCGCTTCGGGCACCGCATCGGGAGCACAGGTCACAATGATCGCATCAAAGGGCGCGGCCTCCGGCCACCCGAGGTAACCGTCTCCCGCCCGGACGTGGACGTTGGCATAGCCGAGGCGCTCGAGGGTTTCCGCGGCACGTTTGGCGAGGGGCTCGACGATTTCGATGGTATGGACTTCGCGGACGAGGGGCGAGAGGACGGCGGCTTGATACCCGCTGCCGGTGCCAATTTCCAGGATGCGGTCGGTGGGCTGTGGCTGGAGGGCCCCGGTCATGAGGGCCACGATATAGGGTTGGGAGATCGTCTGGCCGTGGCCGATGGGCAGCGGGCCGTCCGAGTAAGCGGCCGCGCGGGATTCGGGCGGGACGAATTCGTGGCGCGGGACCGTGCGCATCACATGGGTGACGCGCGGGTCTGTCACTCCGCGTTTTTCGATTTGCGTGGCAACCATTTCGGATCTCATGGTGTTCCAAGGAGGTTCAGTGGCTGAGGCGTGCGGCAGGACCACCGCCGACGCCGCAGAGAAAATGCACCGCCACCATTTCTTCATGACGCAAGGCGAATCCCATTGGCACATCCGGCAGGGGGCTGCATGAAATTATGGTCGCACCCACAACCTGAAAATCAAGGATAAGAAAAATCAACCTGCTTTGTTGTGCCGGAGTGCTTCGATAAGTGAGGGCAGGGCGTGGCGGTAGCTTGGGTGGGCGGGGGACCATCCGGTGGCTTTGAGGGCGGCATTCGAGACGCGCTTGTTGGTGTTGCCGCGTTTGCGCGGGGCGGGGGATTCGGCCCGCGGGGGCACCGGCCCTCCGCAGGCCTCCGCGATCCAGCCATACACCTCGGGCTGGGTGGCGGGGCGGTCGTCACACACGTTGTAGATTCCCGGATCCAGCGCCGCGGCGCGCACGATCGCCGCCGCCGCATCGTCACGGTGAATTTGGTTCACCCAACGCTCCCCCTCGATCCGCGCTTCCCCGGACAAATACCGCCGCAGGTAAACCGAACGCCCGGGACCATAAAGCCCGGCCAGTCGCAACACGACTCCCCCCGCATCCAATGCCAGACGCTCGGCCTCAAGCAAAATATGCCCCGTCTCCACCTGCGGCTCACAGGGACTTGCCTCATCCACCCACGACCCGTCGGCCT
>CAZGNH010000378.1:0-2994 GCA_964527025.1 uncultured Chthoniobacterales bacterium
CCGTCGAGGCGATTGCCGACTTTGCCGGCCAGCTTGCGAAGCTTGGCGTGCGCCTGATTGTCGTTCCGGTTCCGCCGAAGGCCGGGGTCGAAGCGGAGCGCCTCGGCGCGGAAGTCCCCGCGGAAAATCCCGATGCGCCAACCCTGCGCGCCTTGCAGGCCAAGGGCGTCGAAGTGATCGACCTCTGGCCGGACTTTGTCGCCGCGGACCGCGCCGAGCCGGTCTATCTCGAGCGCGACTCGCACTGGAACGCGCGCGCAATTGCCATCGCGGCGGAGAAAATCGCCGCCGCCATCGAAGGGGGCGTAACGCCGGGCGCTCCGTTCGACGAACACAGCGAGACGGTCGAAATCCAGGGCGACCTCGGGGGCGCACCCGAGCAGACCACCCTCCGCTTCGTCCATCCCCCCGGTTCCCGCGAACGCCTCGAACCCTCGCGCGAAAGCCCGGTGCTGGTTTTCGGCGACAGCCATGTGCTCGTCTTCCACGACGGAGGCGACATGCATGCCGCATCGGCCGGCCTTCCGGAGCAGGTTGCCCGCGCCCTGCGCGCGCCGGTCGATGTGCTGGCGGTGCGCGGATCGGGCGCCACCTCCGCCCGCATCAGCCTCGCCCGCCGCGCGCGCTCGAACCCCGGCTGGCTCGAAGGCAAGGCGGTGGTCGTCTGGTGCCTGGGTGCCCGCGAATTCACCCAGGCCGCCGCATGGAAAAAAATCCCCCTGCTCCCGACAGAGTGAGCACGCCGCGCGGCATGCGGACCGGGTTTGCGGGCATGTGGGTGCTCTGTGCCGCCCTCGCGACTGCCCGGGCCGACGGAGACTGGCACCTCCTCCCGGAACCAAAATTCATGCCCCACGAAATTGTCTGGCCCGTCCCCGGAAGCGAACGCGCCGTCTGCCTGCCCGTCAAACCATCCCCCGACGATGACCCCGTCCCGCTCTCAACCTCCGACCTCGACGACCCCTCCCTCACACGCAAGCGCATCCTCGAAGAAGGACGTGCCAATGCCTCCCGCCTCCTCGCCTCCCTCGAACCCACCTGCGTCCGCAGCCCGCAAGGCGCCATCCGATACGCCGTCATCGCCTCCGACAACCCCCTCACCACCTCCGCCGTCTTCGCCCCCGAATTCGCCGACCGCTTCCTCGAAACCATCGGCCCCGACGCACTCGTCGTCATCCCAAACCGCTTCCGCATCTACATCTTCCCGCGCTCCGACCCCCCGGGCCCCGACCTCTCGGAGCTCGTCTTCTCCGACTACCACGCCACCAACTACCCGGTCAGCCGCGAAGTCTTCGAAGCCCGCGACGGCTCGCTGCGCGCCATCGGCCTCTTCCGATAAATAGGCTGTGGTGCAGACTGTTGATCCGGCTTCGCGCCGGATCAGGGTTTTGGAAAATACTTCACGCCGGGCAGGTCTTTGAAATGGGCATCCTGCGTCCAGAGTTCCGCCTCGTGGGCGTCAGCCGTCGCATAAATGATGGCATCGGCGAGAGCAAGGTGATGGAGGCTCGCAAGGGAGGAAGCCCGCACGGCCAAATCAGCGTCAAGGTTTGCCACGCAGGCTTTTTTCATCGCGCATACTGCGGCAGCCGCAGCCTCCGAACCCAGCTTGGAAGCGATCAGGCGGTGAACTTCGAAAACCGAGATGCCGGGCACAACGACTCCGGCAAGCTCACGAAGAGCGGGCGCGAAAAGGTGGGCGCGTTGCGTGCCCTGCAGAAACTCTATCCACCCCGAGCTGTCCACAATAATCATGGCAGCTCCCGGTCCGTCTCGTTGCGAACCTCGCATTCCTCCCACTGCATGTCTTTCAACATGTCGCGAATTTCCTCCAGTGAGGGCTCTCTCACCAGATGGATGCCCGCTTTGTCCTGATGCACTTGCAGGCGCGTTCCAGGCGTAATCCGCATCCGCTCACGAGCCTCCTTGGGAATCACAATCTGATACTTCGAGGACACAGTAATCGTGGTCATGCAATGGACGTAAGGCGAAATTGTTTTGATGGCAAGCCGTTTTACATTCGGCGTTTCGCCTTACAAGATTCAGCGCCTTCGCCGGGCCAAAAATCCTTCAGCAACGCGCCGGGTTCATACTCACCCCACTGCTCCACCGCCTCTCATTTGCTTTCAGTTCTGTCGCCAAAGGACGTTTATGAAAAAAACTCCCTCAATACCACTTTGCCTGTTGACATTTTCGCAGCCATATCAGACGTCCCCGATCAGGTACCCCTGCTTGCTTTCGGCGTGACTCCTGCCCGCGAAGCGGGATCAGCAGGAGGCATGCCGAAAGTCCCGAAGGGACAGGGATTAGCTGCATCGGCTCGTTAGGCCTTTTGTTTTTCTGTCGGCGAGCCAACGCTGGAATGATTTCTGCGATTCGTAGGATGGTCTTCCTTGAATGATTCCTTCCATGCTCAAATCTTCGTCGAGATCAGGCCAGTGAATGCCGTGCCCCTCACCAATCAATTCCCAATGATTTCGTTCTTTCGTGGATGCGTTGAGGAGTCGAGGATACCAGACGAGGGGGGCAGATATGGATCGCCCATCAGACAGCTCAATCGTCAGCGCGGAGCTGGTGACCTTGATGTCCTGAATGCAGACCGATGGTGGCTCAACCGTTAAAGTATTCATCCCAAGCTTTCAGTAGTCTTGCTTTATTCTTCCGTATAATTCGCTGCAATTCAAGCAGTTCATGTGCCCGAAAACGTCCGCTTCGCTCAATGCGCACGGGATCGATCCAGAATTTTGCTGTATTCCGTTCGCGTTGAACATGAACGTGCGCGGGCTCATCGCGGTCGTTCGCGTAGAAAAAGAACCGATACGGTCCGATTCGCAGTGGTGTTGGCACACGAAAAGAATATCGAATTTCGCGCTTGACGCAATACTTCAGCATGGGCGGGTGGGAGGAAGGTCGCCGCCACGCGGTGGACTGTGACCTCAAAAGGTTGATTCGCTTCGCTCACCCCTGCGGGGCTGCCTGTCGGCAGTCTGTCTC
>CAZGNH010000379.1:0-4347 GCA_964527025.1 uncultured Chthoniobacterales bacterium
CTCCCGCACAAAAGAAACCCCCCCGACAACCACCCCGTCCACACACACAGCCCCGCCGGACCTCACCCAGATGATGTCGCCTTCCACAACATGTCCCACATCCACCACCTCACCGCGCCCCCCGTCACGGATCACCTCGCAAGTGGAAAATTCCGCGCCCAGGCTCCCCGCCGCATCCAGCGCCGCCCTGCGCCGTGTCTCGGTGATCAAACCCCCGAAGGTGTAAATCGCCAAAAGAATCGCCACGATTTCGTAATACACATGCCCGGTGCCGGTGAGCGTGCAATGGACCGACGCCCCGAAGGCCGCCAAGATCCCCGCCAAAAACAACTGGTCGAACACAATCCTCCCCCGCACAAGCGCCCCCCACGAGCGTTTCACAAGCGGCACCCCAGCCAGCACAAACACCACCACTGCCGACACCGCCAACAGCCCGTGCAAAACCGCCCTCGCCGTCCCCGATGGAGGCGACACATTCACCGCCAGTCCAAACACCATCGACTGCGCGGCCACCACCGCCGCCACCCCAAGACGAACCCACCCCCCAACAGGCTCCTCCCTCTCGCATGAACAACAACTCCCCATAAAGCCCCCAACCTGCCACACCCCGGCCTTTTGCTCAAAAGAGAAATCCCGCCCGTCAACCCGGGGCACAGCCCCCTGCCCGCGAGCAAGACCCGCTCCCCGCGCAAAAACAATCAGCCTGCCCTGCAAATTCCTCCATTGGGTGCATGTTTTCTGATTTGCCCATCGCGGGGATTGGGAGGTAAAGGGTGTTGCATGGCATGGCCCGATGTGAAGGGATGGCTGCGGAGCGAGTGGGAGATCTTGCTGCGGACTCTGAAGATTTACGGACAGATTGACGGCGAGCAGCGGGCGGCGGCCTTTGCGTATTACGTGCTTTTTGCGTTGTTTCCGCTGTTGGCGCTGCTGCTGATGTTCGGCTCGAGTTTTTTCGGGACCGACCAGATTGTGGGTGCAATCGGGGAGGTGTTGCCGTTGGACAGGGGGCAGCAGAAGTTTTTGTGGGAATCGGTGGCGGCGCTCGAGCGTGCGCGGGGCGGGGTCGGCGTGCTGTCGGCCGCCATCCTGCTCTGGTGTTCCCTGCGGTTTTTCCAAGCGATGGTTCGCGGGGTGAACCGCGCGTGGCACACGGTCGAAATTCCGTGGTGGCAGATGCCGGTCAAGAACCTCCTCATGCTGGCCATCTTGGTGAGCGCCCTCATCGCGGGGCTCCTGATCCCGGCGGTTCTGCAGGCCATCGCGGGCACCATCCGGGCCGCCGAAGATTTCATCCATGCCTACCTCCCGGAATTCAACTTCCGCACGGCCTCCCTCCTCCTGGATCTCGCGCGCTACCTGCTCGGCGCAGGCGTACTCTTTTACTCCTTCAGCATGCTCTACATGATGGCGCCGAGGAAAAAAATCCGCTTTGTCGAGGTGTGGATCCCGGCCCTGCTGGTGACCCTGGCCCTGCAGGCCTGCCAGATGGCCTTTGTGAACATCCTGCCCCGTTTCGTCAACTACGGCATTTACGGCACCGTCGGGGGCATGATGCTCGTCCTGATGTGGGTCTATTTCTCGGGCATCATCATCATGCTCGGCGCCTGCCAGTGCGCCGCCCGCTCCCCGTCCTTCACGGACGCGGAGGAAGAACCCGGTGCATCCGGGACAACATGACCCCTACTCCATCCAATCGAGGATGTTGAAATTGAAGGAAATCATGACCGCAACGGCGGTCGCCGCCATCAACACGAAGGCAATGGCCGCTGCCGCGGCCGTGATCAGCAACACACGAATCTGTCGGTCTTCTTTGTCGGCTTCCATGGAATGTTGAGGGGTTATTGTCCCTGTGCCCGCCAGCGCTTCTCGCTTTCGGATTTGATGGCGGACACCGTGCGTTTGACTTCGCCGAGCGCGGCCGATTTGGCGAGGAAGGCAAAGGAGGATTTGGGTTTCACGTAGTTCGTATAGCGCAGGACCGATCCCTTCGCGTCGGGTTCGACGCGGAGCTCGCCCTCCGAGATGTCGGCATGGGGCGATTCGATGAGGTTCCATGCGACGACAAGACCATTGCCCGGATGGGAGTATGTGTTGCGGACGGTGTTGCTGGTTTGGCCGAGGATCGGGACCTTCTGGGTGTAGCGGACGACGTAGGTGTCGGGATCCGGGCGTTCGATCACCTCGGCGGCGGTGAGGTTCGGGATGTAGGAAGCGGCGCCCGCGTAATCACGAAAGACCTTCTCGACCGCGGCGACCGGGGCGTCCACGCGGGTGTAAACCATGAGCTGCGGCCACGGTCCTCCTTCGACATCCTTCGAGCGCACCACCAACTCCCCCTTGTCCAACTCCGCGCGCTGCGCCACATCAAGGTCGTCGGGGATCCCGGCCCCGGCAGGACCGCCCGTCACGGCGCAAAGAACAAAAAGGGCAATGGCAGGCGCTCTCATTGACGGCGAACCTCCGCCACCCGAAGCCCCGTGTCAAGAATGCCCGCCAATCAGATCATCACGCGGAACGCCTCGTCCCGCTCGAGGGATTCACAGAAGGCGGCCAGCAGGCGCGCCATCGCTTCGAGGTCGCGCAGGTCGATCACCTCGACCGGCGAGTGCATGTAGCGGTTCGGAAGGCCGAGGGAAACGGTCGGGATGCCGCCGCGCTGGAGGAAAATCGCATCGGCGTCGGTACCGGTCGAACGCGGGTTGGCCTCGACCTGGCAGGGGATTTTCTTGCGTTCGGCCACGGCCAGCAGGCGCTCGCAAACGACCGGGTGGTTTGAGCTGCCCAACGAAATCACCGGCCCGGAACCCATTTTGATGTCTCCGTGTTTGGGTTTCGAACAGGCCGGGATGTCCGTCGCATGCGTGACATCCACGACCAATGCCACCATCGGACGCAGCCGGTAGCCGACCATCGTCGCCCCGTAAAGACCGTTTTCCTCCTGCACCGTCGACACCGCCACCACCTGTGCCGTGCAGGCCCTGCCCGCACCCCGCAGCAAACGAAGCGCCTCCGCGGCAGCCCATGTGCCAATCCGGTTGTCGCACCCCCGCGCGGCAATGCGGTCACCCGCCAGACGCCACACCCCGCCCTCAATGGTGACCGGATCCCCCACCCGCACCAACCTCGCCGCCTCGTCCCTGCCCGAAGCACCCACATCAATGAACAACTCGTGAAACTCCGGCGTCTTCTTCCGGTCGTCGGGCTCCTGCATGTGGATGGCAAGGTGGCCGACCACCCCGCGCACCGGCCCCGAACGCCCCGCAACCACGACCCTCTGACCCCGCAAAAGCCCGCGGTCCACCCCCCCGATCCCCTTGAAAAATAAAAACCCCTCGTCATTGATATGCGTCACCATCAGCCCGAGCTCGTCCCCGTGCCCCGCAAGCAAAACCCGCGGCGACCCCTCCGGATTGAGCGTCGCAAACACATTCCCATACGGATCGCTCTCCACCGCATCCGCATGCGGCGCCACAAAATCACTCCACACACGCTGACCCCCGCGCTCAAACCCCGACGGCGACGGCGTCTCCAACAACTCCTTCAAAAACACATAACTCGATTCGTTGATCGTCGATGACATGGCTTCTTGACACCTACACCCGCCCAAGCCCCCATGGCCAGCCCATTCGCATTGGCTGCCTCGCATGGATTCGAACCATGACAAACAGATCCAGAATCTGCAGTGCTACCGTTACACCACGAGGCAAATCGTAAATATTAATATACCCCCCCGCAACCGCACCACGCAAACCAAATCCGACAGAAAGAGATGGCAACCTGTTCACAAGCCGGGTTGTTTTTGGGAAGATACAAGCGGGCTGTAGAGTCCGTCCCACCCATTGTTCCCCGCCCATGGACCCGCCAAGCACCCTCCGCCCGGTCTTTTCCTGGTTCGTTTTTTTATCGGTGGCCGTCTTGCTTTTTTTCGGGTGGCGCCAATGTGTCGGCTGCCGAAACGGCGGAATCCATGGAAAATGGATTTGAGCAGTGGTGGGATCACAACCCCGCATAGCCATGCCACTGCACTCCAAACACGCCCTCTCCGGCGGAATCGATGACGAAGTCTTCGGTTCCGGAAGCCTGTCCGCACCCCTCCCGAAATACCGGTTTCCAGGATCGGAATCCCTTGCCCGGGATACCTGCCAGCTTATGCATGAAGACTTCCATCCCGTCAACCCAGAAAATATCACCATCGGGCAACCATCGCCTGGCCCGCATCTCTCACAAACTTCGTCGCGAGACGCCGCGCGAGGCTGGCTGGGACAAGGCGGGCGCGGAATCGGGGGAGGGCTGTATCCGTGCATACTGTCCGAACCGCGATTCAAGCCCAACGCCGTCCCAGCC
>CAZGNH010000380.1:0-1632 GCA_964527025.1 uncultured Chthoniobacterales bacterium
CCGCCGAAACAAACCCCGGCGGCGGCGGCCAAGCCGAAAGCGCCAGCCAACCCGCCACCCATGCCAGCACAAGGCAGGTGAATGCCCATGCAAGCAGGATTCCCATGCGCGGTGTCATATCCATGACCTTACGGACGCCACTGCCATCGGAAACAGTCTTTTTGGGGATCAACCCAGCTTCCTACCCCAAGCGTTCTCCATCCCGCATGAAGGTGCTGTGGCCGGGGCCGCAGCGGCTGAGTCGGGCTTGGAGGAAGGATTCGAGGGATCCGGCGATCAAAGGGAGCGGAGACGTTTTTCCAGAACCTCCAATGCCGCGTTGGCACCGATGTAGTTCTCACCCAGCTGAAGTTCCGGGAGCGGTTGGCCCGACTCATCAAGGATGATCAGGCAGGGAATCCCCTTCACAGGAAAATCGTGGACAGGGTGACGGTCTTTGAGCCGGTCGTAAGCCACGGCCGGCCATGGCATTTTATCGTCGATCATGTATTGAAGCATTTCCTCCGCGGAGTGGTCATTGCTGACCAACAGGACATCAAATTTGTCGTGTTTGGACTTTTTTTGTCGGTAAAAGCGGACGAGATCGGTGGTGAAGTGGCGACACCGTCCACAGCGACCTTTTGAGTGGTATAAAACGATCAACTTTTTTCCGGCAAGTTCGGTGGGATCGACAGGAACGAGATCGCGCTTTTCGAGCCTGACCAGGTCGCCCGTGAGGCGTTTGGCGAAGGCGTGGGATACTGCGGGGGGTGGGGTGGGTGTTGCCTCTGGTGTGCGTGGTGGGGGAGTGGGCACCGGAGTGGCTGCGGCCCGGGCTGCTGCTTTTGCGTCCATGGCTGCTGTTGCACGCTCGATGGCATCGGTGTCGGCGATGGAAACATTCACCACCGCTCCCGGGGCCGCCTCCACGGTCACCATGCCGGGACGGACAGCCTTAACCGGAAACGTGCGGCCCGGCGGCAGGTTGATCTCCCCCGCCTTTTGGCCGTTGAGAAGTATGGGTGCACGCACCGCAACGGAGACGGTTACTTCGCCGGGCCACATGGCGGAGTCCGCCTCAAGCATGGCAGGCGTGATCTCAGCGGCATGGGCCGACAGAGCGAAAAACACCCATGCAATGGCAAGCGTAACGCGCACGTTGCAATCATCACCCGGGCGCCCAAAAGTGCCAAGCCTCGATTTCCAGGGTGCACGCGTCTGAAGGCGCAGTAACGTCACATGTCAAGGGACTCAGTTTCCTCCTCAGATGTGTGGTGCATCAGGCGAAAAGAGCCAACTGCGTGAGGGGACCGAACGCGCGGGCCGCGCATTCCTGCCGAAAAGGGGAGGGTGCTTCGCGCCCGCTTCGTTCCTTGGTAGGGCGCGGGTTGCCTGTCGCGCCAAAGCCTTGGCGGCGGCGGAATGACCCCGCCGGCTTGTCCCGCCGGCTTGTTCTCCTCCATCCAAAGCGGCGAAGATCGCCGCACTCCAAGGGCGCCGCGCGCGTTTTCAATTTTCTGTGGCGCCCCGCCCCCTGCGGGCGGCGAAGAAATCGCGGAGCAGGGCGGCGGATTCGGCGGCCAGCACGCCGCCGGTGATTTGGCACTGGTGGTTGAGGGGGGGCATTTGGAGGAGGTTGATGAGGCCGCCTTA
>CAZGNH010000381.1:0-2303 GCA_964527025.1 uncultured Chthoniobacterales bacterium
TTGCGCAGGGCAATCATGTCCCAGTTCCCCGTGTAAAGGCGCGCCATGAGCAGGGCAAGGTCGTTGGCCTCAGATCCGGAATTCACAAAATAGCAGACCTTCAGGCCGCCGGGCAGTTTGTCGGCGAGGGCCTTTGCGTATCGGGCGATGCCGGGGTGCGCGTAAATGGTCGTGGCATGTTGCAGCCTTGCGTTCTGGGCGTTGGCGGCCTCCACCACTGCCGGGTGACAATGCCCCGCACTCACCGTGACTATGCCGCCAAAGGCATCGAGATACCGCCGGCCCTTTTCGTCAAAAAGATACTGCAGGCGGCCCTCCACAATCATCAGCGGCTCGCGATAGTAGTGGAACAGCGCCGGGTTCAGGTGTTCGCGCCGCAACCGCATCACATCGTCAACCGGGGGGCCGTCGTACGGCGCGGGACGGTGCGCGAAGGCCGGCAGGGGAATCCGACCGCCGGCCTGCGGGCGCGTACTCATGTTCTCCCGGCCGGGCAAGGCGGCTGGGTTTCATGGAAG
The DNA here is from genome assembly GCA_964527025.1 of uncultured Chthoniobacterales bacterium. GTDB lineage: Bacteria > Verrucomicrobiota > Verrucomicrobiia > Chthoniobacterales > Terrimicrobiaceae > CAZGNH01. The sequence goes on from CAZGNH010000381.1 coordinate 519, forward strand.
GACGGCTGCATGAGGGACCACTCTCGTCCGTTCGTCCGCCGACCTCCAGAAAGATTTCAAGCAGGAAAAGGGTTGCCATGGCCGGATGGCTCCGCCCAATCTTCTGCCCGATGACGACGCGCTGGATTGCGGCACTTTCTATTCTTGGTCTTTCCTGCGGGTGTGGGCCGAGCGACCGGGGTGTGGAGGAGGATGCGCCGCCGCCGCGGGAGCCCCTTCCGGCGGACGCGGGGTTGCCCGAAGCCGGTGGCGTGTGGTCGGTTTCCGGCGACGACGGGGTGCCTTTCGACATCGTGCTTTTTGAGAACGGGCAGGCCGTGGCGACGCGTGTGGGCGGCACCTCGGGCGCCCGCGGTGAACGCGGTCTGTGGCGCGCCATGGAAGATTGTGTGGCCGTGTTTTTCGATGACGGCCACAGCGCCCGTTTTGTGATTCGCGACGGGGCGGTCGTTCACGAGGGCTTCGCCCCGGGCATGGGGGTTTCCTCCAGAGCCGTGTCGTTCACCTCGCCCGCGGGACGCATCGGGGGACCGCGCGCCCCCTTCGTCGGCATCTGGCGCCTGAACCGTGAACCCGACGGATCCTACCTCTATGTCACCCTCCGGAGCGACGGATCGGCTTTCAGCACGGTCAACGGGCTGACCGAAGGTCAGTGGGACTCCGACGGGGAGGCCGCCCTGTGCAACTGGCCGGATGGATGGGTGGACCGGATCGAGCGGGCCGCCGGATCATGGCACAAAAAATCGTGGGTCGGGGCCGCCGAGGGCACCCCCGCCGATCTCTCCGAAGCCGCGCGCGTCGGCGAAACACGCTTTCTCGTCTCGCCCTGAACCCGCGCCCCCCCAGTCAGGACAGACCCGACACAACCTCCCGGATCTTCCCGAAATCCGGCAGATCCTTGGGTGTCGGCGTCTGCTCGCTGTGGCGGATGACCCCTTCCTTGTCGATCACAAATGCCGCGCGCGCCGAGGTGTCGCCGATTTCGGCCAGTTTGGGAAAAAGGACGTCGTAGGCGCGGGTCACCGTCTTGTCCAAGTCGCTGGCAAGGCGGATGCCGATCTTTTCTTTCTTTTTCCATGCATCCTGCGCAAAGGGGCTGTCCACGCTGACCCCGATCACATCGGCACCGAGATCCGCATAGGCGTCAATCCCGGCGGTCACATCGCAGAACTCCTTTGTGCAGACGCTGGTGAAGGCGAGCGGAAAAAACAGGAGGACGGTCGGGCGCCTGCCGAAGTTGGCGCTCAAAGTGATGTCCTCCAATCCTTCCTCCCCCATGCTTTTGAGGGTGAAATCCGGTGCTTTTGTTCCTGTGGTGAGTGGCATGGTTTTCGGTGGTTGTTGAAAATCAACCCTCGCCGCGCGCGGGCGGCTTGTCAACCGGTCAACGCATTTTGGAATTTTCCTTGCCGGCCCGGATGCGGCCTGCGGGCTCAGGCCCCGAGGTCGAGGAGGATTTTGCCTTTGCGGGAGGGGGCGGCGGCTGCATCGAGTGCTGCGGACAGATCTCCGAGCGGGAATTTGGCGTGGATGGCAATCCGGAGATTTCCTGCGCGGGAAAGGGCGGCGAGATCCGAGAAGACGGCGGATTTTTCGTCGGCGGGCGCGCGGGATTTCCACCGGGTGAGCCAGAAGCCTGCGAACCGGAGGTCTTTGAAGATGAGGAGGCTGTTTGGGATTTTGAGGGGCTGGCGGGCCATGCCTCCGTAGGTGACGAGAGTCGAACCGGGGGCGAGCGTGCTGGCGATGTTCAGGGCGCTCTGCCCGCCGACCGCATTGAGACCC
>CAZGNH010000382.1:0-2384 GCA_964527025.1 uncultured Chthoniobacterales bacterium
CCTAATCTTAATCGTAATCCTAATCGTAATCGAATGATGCCGAGAAGATTACGATTACGAACACGATTACGATTACGAGCCGCTGGTTTCTAAACTTAGTGCCATTCGGCGTTGACCCCCTGCTCTTTTTTGGGGTGGAGCTGTTTGATGACGGTGGTGAGGTAAACCGGCTCGGGGTGTTTGTCTTTCCATTTGGTGAGCTGGCGGCGCTCGACGACGCGGAAGCCGTAGCGTTCGAGGACGCGGGCGCCGCGGCGGGATTCGAAGGTGACCATCTGGCCGAAGACCGCATGTTCGCCATGGGATTCGAGGTAGGCGAAGTAGGCGTACATGAGAACGCGGGTGCCGGCGAGGCCCTGGGCTTCGGGGATGACATTGAAGTGGAAGTGGGCGGTGCGTCTTGGGGCGGCGGGGACTTCCCTCCAGGAATTGCGGAGGATCCATCCGATGAAGTCTTTGGTGGCGCGGTTGTAGCGGTGGTAGCGCAGGAGGCCTTTGAAGAAGAGGCGGGCGTTGAGGGCGAGGCTGTGGAGTTGTTGGCGGATGGGTCTGCGCGAACCGAGCAGGTAACCCTTCACGCATCCCCCGACCTCCATCACAAAGCAGGATTCCGGCTCAAGGTCGGTATAATAGCTGGTAAGGTAGTCGGCAAAGAGCTCACGGTCTTCGAAAACCGGATCAATGGGCTTGCCGAGGTAGCCGGTTTGGCAGCAGAGGTCCCGCACGGCAGCGCGGTCACGCGGCTCGTAGGGACGCACATGGGTCTCGCAATCCGGGGACATGACGGCAGCTTGCCACCGCCCCCCCGCGGAGGCGCAAGGAAAAAACAACAGGGGACCGGGGCAAGGCTTCTTCATTTGGCCTGCGCGGCCCAATGAAAAAGCATTTGAAATCCTAAATGGCAGATTTCGGATCGAACCGGATGTCCGGCGGGCTGGCGGCTTCAAATGAAAATGCCATGGGGCCCGGTGGTGGCGAAACCGCGCCTTGACTCGGGGCCGGACACGGAGAGACTGGAAGCGATCAACGCCTTGCAGCCCGTGGACATCAAAGAAATTCGCACCCTGATCGACCTCATGAAGAAAAACGGCCTTGCCGTCTTCAAAATGGAGCGCGAGGACTTCAAAATCACCCTCAAGACGGCCGATGCCGGGGCCGCGCGCGCGCCGGACGCGCCTCTTCCGGCGGTGGCGGCGGAACCGGCCGCGGCCGCTCCGGCTTCCGCTGCGACACCGGTGCTGCGTGAAATCGTCTCGCCAATGGTGGGCACCTTTTATGCGAGTTCATCGCCGGATGCCGGGCCGTTTGTGGAGGAGGGCTCGGTTGTGACACCCGAGACGGTGGTGTGCATCATCGAGGCGATGAAGGTGATGAACGAGATCAAGGCGGAGGTGGGCGGGACGATTGCGGAGGTGTGCGCCGAGAATGGGAAGCCCGTGCAGTTCGGGCAGCCGCTTTTCCGGGTCAAGTAGGGCGATGTTTCAAAAAATCCTGATTGCCAACCGTGGCGAGATTGCGTTGCGGATCATCCGGGCCTGCAAGGAGCTTGGCGTGCAAAGTGTCGCGGTGTATTCGGAGCCCGACCTTGAGAGCCTGCACGTCCAGTTGGCCGACGAGGCGATCTGCATCGGCCCGGCGCCCGCCTCCGAAAGCTACCTCAAGATCGACCGCATCATCAGCGCCGCCGAAATCGCCGATGTGGATGCCATCCACCCCGGCTACGGATTCCTTGCCGAAAACGCGCACTTCGCCGAGGTCTGCCGGAGCTGCAACATCAAATTCATCGGACCTCCCGCCTCCGCAATCAAGTTGATGGGCGACAAAAACTCGGCGCGCGAGTGTGCCCGCAAGGCGGGCGTGCCGGTTTCACCGGGCAGCGAAGGAACCGTCGACAACGAGGGGGAGGCCCTGAAGGTTGCGCGGCAGATCGGGTATCCGGTCATGATCAAGGCCGTTGCGGGGGGCGGAGGGCGCGGCATGCGCATCGCCAGCAACGACGGCAGCCTCGTCCAAGGCTACCATGCCGCCCGGCTTGAAGCCGACAAGGCCTTCGGCAACCCCGCCGTCTATATCGAAAAATTCATCGTCAACCCCCACCACATCGAATTCCAGATCGTCGGCGACGAGCACGGGCACATCGTGCACTTGGGCGAGCGCGACTGTTCGATCCAGCGCCGCAACCAAAAGATTGTCGAAGAGTGCCCCTCACCGCTCATGACCCCCGATTTGCGCGCGAAGATGGGGGAGGCTTCGGTCCGGCTGGCGGCCTCGGTCGGGTATCACAACGCGGGCACGATCGAGTATCTGGTCGATGACTCCGGAAATTTTTATTTCATGGAGATGAACACGCGCATCCAGGTCGAGCACCCGATCACCGAGGAGGT
>CAZGNH010000383.1:0-8898 GCA_964527025.1 uncultured Chthoniobacterales bacterium
GGCCGGCGGCCTCCGCCCCGGCCAAACCCGTGTCGTCGCCGAACCGCAGGTGCAGCAGGGCGTTTTTGATGGAAACCGCCGTGGCCCCGGACGCATTCCGCAGGCGCAGGACAAGGGCATTGTCCCCCTGCCTCCATTCCCCGCCCGGCATGAAAAGCCAGTGACGCCGCCAACCCGCCACACCAAGCGCTCCGTTCGCCTCGATCGTGACCGATGCATCGTCCAGACGAAAAGCCTCCGGGTTCATTTCTCCGATGCGCCGCCCGTTGATCTCGATGTCGATCCGCGCGGCGGGATCCAATCCCATGACCTCCGTGTGCAGGATCGCCCCCTCGACAACCCCCTCGACAGGCACCGCAAACTCGAGCTCCCCGTCAAGGTGCTCGATGGCCGATGTCACCCCCGCCTCGACAATGGGGCCTTCCCGGATGTCACCCGATGCCGGCGGCACTTCGCGGCCCTCGAGCAATTCGGATTCGACGACATTGCCCCCGCGCCCGACCAGACCCGGCTGCAGGCTGGCACCGGTGACGGCGACCGTCACGTCGCGCGCGGGCTGGACGGTTGCGCTCACGAGACCGTTCTGTCTCCACGGCATGGAAACAATGAGCGAGCCCCCTTCACGGGTGATCACATCGGGCAGCACCATGATGCGGGCATGCAGCCCGAGACTCTCCTGCCCCTCCCCCAACCCCTCCGAAAGCCGCGTCAAAACACCCGCCGACGAACGCCACTCGACCACCGGCCCCGTGTCTTCCGTGTCGTAAAAAACCACGGTCAGCACGTAACGGTCAATTGCCGGCTGGCTCCACCGCGCGGGAACCGGGAAGGTGGCACTCACGGGGGTCATTTCGACGGGTCCCGGAACCCACTCGGGAAGGGGGCTCCCGGTCAGAACCGGCGCCCATCGCACCCCGACTGGAGCCAGCGGACGCCCCGCGGCCATGCTGGCATCAAGCGGCTGCGCCGCAGCCGGCACCGCGCCGGCGAAAAGCACCGCGCCGGAGAGGGCCGCGGTCCCCCGGAACACACCGCGCATTGCATCTATGAGCGAAGCTGCCATCGGGCGCGAGTGTTACACAGTGTGGCCGCCCGAAGTCAAGCTTGAAGACCCGTCCCGTCTGCGGGTGAAAGCATGGGCTGGCCGGCCTCGTAGCGGGCCATTTCCCCGATCCGGCGCACGTGGCGGCCTCCTTCGAAGGGAGTCGCCAGCCAGATTTCGATCAAACGCAGGGCGATTTCGATCGAGACCATGCGCTGCCCGATGGAGAGGACATTGGCGTCGTTGTGCCGGCGGGAGAGCTCGGCGGTTTCATCGGACCAACAGAGCGCACAGCGCACCCCGCGCACCTTGTTGGCCGCCATGGCCTCGCCGTTGCCCGAACCCCCGACCACAATTCCGCGTTCGGCCTCCCCGCGCGCGACGGCTTCGGCTGCCGGGATGATCCAGAGCGGGTAGTCGGTCGATTCCTCCGAGTGGGTTCCCATGTCGACGGCCTCGTGCCCGAGGGAGCGGAGGTGCTCGATGATGCGCTGTTTGTAAAGGAAACCGGCGTGGTCGCTGCCGAGGGAAATTTTCATGCGGTGGCGGGTTCGGCACCGGCGGGATGGGGAACCGCGATGCCGTCGCTGAATGGCGGGAGAGGGCTCAGGTCCAGTGAGCGGAGAAGTTCGAGGTCTTCATGGGCGGCCGGGTTGCCGGCCGTGAGCAGCTTCTCGCCGAAGAAGATCGAGTTCGCGCCGGCAAAAAAGCAAAGCGCCTGGGCCTCCCGGGAAAGCTCCGTGCGCCCGGCCGACAGACGGATCTTCGATGTTGGCAGGGCCATCCTCGCCGTCGCAATCATCCGCACCAGCTCGAACAAATCCACCGGCGCGGCATCCTCAAGCGGTGTGCCCGCAACCGGCATCAGGCAGTTGATCGGCACACTCTCCGGCGCCGGATCGAACCCGCAAAGCACCTCGAGCATCCGCAGACGGTCTTCGACGGATTCCCCCATCCCCAGAATCCCCCCGCAGCACACATGCAGCCCCGCGCGCTGCACGGCGCCGATCGTCTCCAGGCGGTCATCGAACGAGTGCGTGCTGACGATGGTTTTGTAATGTTCGGGGGAGGTGTCGATGTTGTGGTTGTAGGCGGTCAGGCCCGCCTCGCGCAGTTTGCGCGCCTCGGTTTCGGAAAGCTGCCCCAGGGTGACACACACCTCCATCCCAAGACGGCTCACCGCCCGCACGGTCTCAAGCATCACCTCGAATTTCTTCTCCCCGTCGCGCACCCCCCTCCAGGCGGCCCCCATGCAAAACCGCGTCGAGCCGTTTGCTTTCGCCCGCAGGGCGTGCGGAAGCACCTCGTCAACGGTCATAAGCGGACTCGATGGCACCGCCGTGTCGTGGTGCGCGCTCTGCGAACAATACCCGCAATCTTCGCTGCACCCGCCGGTCTTCACGCTCAACAACGTGCAGAGCTGCATCTGGTGGTCGGGCCAGTGCGCGACGGTCGCCGCGCGCCCCGCGGCAAGCAAATCGAAAAACGGCCGGTGATAAATCGTTTGGAGTTCTTGCAGTGTTTTTGTCACGAGGGATCCCTCCTTACGCCCGCCGACCGCCTGCGTCAATGACGAGTGCGCTTGATTTCCATCCCGTTTGCGCGCATTCTCCCGCAATTCCTTTATGTCATCATTGCTTCACGTCGCACGCAACGGCACCCCGCTGGGCCAGTTCCGCAAGGACCAAGTCCCGGAACTCCTCGAGGCCGGCACCCTCCAACACGAAGACCTCTACTACGATGAAGGGCGTCGGGAATGGGTGCCCCTCTCCCGGTTCCAAACCACCGCCCCCCTGTCCGCCAAACCCGGTGCGGACAACGGCGGCGAAGACGAACCCGGAGAGGCCGACGAAGCCCCCCCCCGCCGCTCCCGCGGACGCAGACGCCGCTCGGGTCATGTCCCCAAAAAGCCGCGCAAGCGCAGCGCCGCCGAATCCGCCCTGCCGGGGTGGATCGCCTGCCTCTTCGCCATCGCCGCCGCCGCCGGCCTCTGGGCATGGGCCCAAAGCCTCCGCGACCAGCTCCAAGTCAACGAACGCAAAGTCCAGGAACTCAACGAAGCTCTCGCCTCCTTCAGCCGCCAAAATGCCATCCTCCTCGAAATGTCCCCGCCCGGCACCATGCGCGGCGTCATCACCTCCGAACCCCAGCCCGGCAGACTCTCCATGCTCAGCGGCGTCAATGTCGGCCTCTTCCGCATCGACGACGCCCGCGAGGCCATGCTCGCCGCCGCCAACCTCCCAACTCCCGTCAGCGAAGAGGAATTTTCCAACATCGTCACCGAAGTCCAACGACGCCTCCCGCCGCCCATCGCCATGACCCTCTCGGACTCCTCCGGACGCTTCGACCTCCAAGTGCCCGAAGACGGCCATTATGCCGTCGTCTCAACCGCCTTCCGTCAGGGCCCCGGCAACCCCCAGCGCCTGTTCTGGATCGTCGGCTTCGAGTCCCAAGGAGAACCCTCCCCCGTCGTCGCCCTCAGCGAAAAAAACGCCATCTCCCTCGCCGAACCCACCCTCAAAATCACCCCCGCCCGCCGCTGACCGCAGCGGATGGAAAGAATTCCCGGCAACCGGGCAAGGCTTTTTCATTTGGCCTGTGCGGCCCAATGAAAAAGCATTTGAAATCTCAAATGGCAGATTTCAGGATGTTTGCTGGCGCGGCGGCTTCAAATGAAAAAGCCTTGGGCAACCGGGTGCATCCGGGAAGAAACTTCTTGCGTTTCTTCAAGTATAAGAATATCTAATCCCGCGATGTCTGCTTCTTCCGCTCTGTTGAACCCGCCTTCCCGGCTTGCGAGCGTGCCGTTGGTGGGGTGGTTGGTATCGTCGCTCGGCAAGAAGACGGTTGTGGCATTGACGGGGATTGCGCTGGTGTTGTTTGCGGTCGGCCACATGCTGGGGAATTTCACGATTTACTTCGGGCCGGATGCGATCAACACGTATGCGCTCAAGCTGCACAGTCTGGGTCCGCTTTTGTGGGTGGTGCGCTTCGGGTTGCTGGCGGTGGTGGCCGCGCACATCTTCTTTACGATGCTTTTGTGGATCGAGAACCGCCGGGCGCGGCCGCAGAAGTATGCGGTGTTTGCGCCGATGACGACGACGGTTTTTGCGCGGACGATGCGGGTGAGCGGGTTGTTTATTCTGGCGTTTGTGGTGTTTCATCTGGCGCATTTCACGCTGCAGGTGGTGGATCCCTCGTATACGGCGATGAAGACGCAGTTGGACGGCAAGACGGTGCACGATGTTTACCGGATGGTGGTGGTGGGATTTTCGAATATGTGGGTGTCGTCGTTTTATGTGGTGGCGTTGTTTTTGCTGGCCCTTCACCTGAGTCACGGGATCGGGAGCCTCTTCCAGACCCTGGGCATCACCAACCAGCGCCTCAGACCGCTCTTCACAGCCGGCGGGCACCTGATCGCCTGGGCCCTCTTCATCGGCTACGCCTCGATCCCCGTCTCGATCGCCGTCTTCGGCCTCGGAAAGGAAGCACTCAAATGACGACACCCGACGCAAAAATTCCCGGCGGACCGCTTGACAGGAAGTGGACCGGTTTCAAAAACAGCACCAAGCTCATCAGTCCGGCCAACAAGCGCAAATACAAGCTGTTGATTGTCGGCAGCGGGCTGGCGGGGGGATCGGCGGCGGCGACGCTCGGCGAGCAGGGGTTTCAGGTGGAATGTTTCTGCTATCAGGACAGTCCCCGGCGGGCGCACTCGATTGCGGCGCAGGGCGGGATCAACGCGGCGAAGAACTACCAGAACGACGGGGACAGTGTTTACCGGCTTTTTTACGACACGATCAAGGGGGGTGATTTTCGTTCCCGGGAGGCCAATGTATACCGGTTGGCGGAGGTGAGCGCGGCGATCATCGACCAGTGTGTGGCGCAGGGCGTTCCGTTTGCGCGCGAATACGGGGGGTTGCTTGCGAACCGCTCCTTTGGCGGGGCGCAGGTTTCCCGCACGTTTTACGCGCGGGGCCAGACGGGGCAGCAGCTTCTTCTGGGGGCCTATCAGGCGCTCGAGGCGCAGGTGCGCGCGGGCAACGTGACGATGTTTCCGCGCTCGGAGATGATGGATTTGGTGGTGGTGGACGGCCATGCGAAGGGGATCATCGTCCGCGACATGCTCACCGGCGAGGTGCGCGCGCATGCCGGCGACGCGGTGCTCCTGTGCACGGGCGGATACGGCAATGTCTTTTACCTTTCGACGAACGCCAAGGGGTGCAATGTGACCGCCACCTACCGCGCCTACAAGCGCGGCGCGCTTTTCGCCAATCCGTGCTTCACACAAATCCACCCGACGTGCATCCCGGTGAGCGGCGAATACCAGTCCAAGCTCACGCTCATGAGCGAATCGCTGCGCAACGACGGGCGCGTCTGGGCTCCCAAGCGCAAGGAAGACGCCCAAAAGGAGCCCTCGCAGATTGCGGAAGAGGACCGGGATTACTACCTCGAACGCAAATACCCGAGTTACGGCAATCTTGCCCCGCGCGATATCTCCTCGCGGAGCGCCAAGGAGGTCTGCGACGAGGGACGCGGCGTCGGCCCCGGCGGACTCGGCGTCTATCTGGATTTCGCCGACGCCATCGGACGCCTCGGCAAAAATGTCATCCAGGAGCGCTACGGCAACCTCTTCGAAATGTACGAAAACATCACGGGCGAGGACGGCTACCAGCGGCCCATGCGGATTTACCCGGCCGTCCATTACACGATGGGGGGGCTCTGGGTGGATTACAACCTCATGAGCAACATCCCGGGCCTCCATGTGCTCGGCGAAGCGAATTATTCCGATCACGGGGCCAACCGCCTCGGGGCCTCGGCCCTCATGCAGGGCCTTGCAGACGGCTACTTCGTGATTCCCTATACGATCGGCGAATACCTTGCGACCCAGTTCGGCAAAAAACGGCCCGAAACCTCGCATGCGGCCTTCCAGGCGGCGTTGGCGGAGACGAAGTCCCGCGTGCAGCGCATGTTGGATGTGAAGGGCACGCGCAGCGTGGACAGTTTCCACCGGGAGCTGGGGCTTTTGATGTGGGACAAGTGCGGCATGGCCCGCGACAAGGCGGGTCTCACCGAGGCCATCGCGAAAATTCCCGAGCTGCGCAAACAATTCTGGAGCGATGTGCGGGTGCTGGGAGAGGGCCGCACGTTCAACCAATCGCTTGAAATGGCCGGCCGCGTCGCGGACTTCCTCGAATTCGGCGAGCTGATGTGCCGGGACGCGCTGGACCGCGAAGAGAGCTGCGGCGGCCACTTCCGCACGGAACATCAGACCCCCGAGGGGGAGGCGCTGCGCAACGACGCCGACTACGCCTTTGTCTCGGCATGGAAATTCGAGGGCGACGGCAAAGACCCGTCCCGGCTCAAGGAGCCCCTTGCCTACGAAGAAGTCAAACTCGCCACCCGCAGTTACAAATAACCCGACCCACCACCACACAGCAACCAAGCATGAACTTCACCCTGAGAGTCTGGCGGCAGAATGGTCCGCGGGAAAAAGGCGCCTTCCACCAGTACCCCGCAAAAAACATCCCCGAGGACGCCTCCTTCCTCGAAATGCTCGATATCGTCAATGAAGGCCTCATCGAACAGGGGATCGAGCCCGTGCAATTCGACCACGACTGCCGCGAGGGCATCTGCGGCATGTGCAGCCTGACCATCAACGGCCAGCCGCACGGACCCGGACGCGGCACCACCTGCCAGGTCTATATGCGCAAGTTCCGCGACGGCGATGTCATCACCATCGAGCCGTTCCGCACCACCGCCTTCCCGGTCATCCGCGATCTCGCCGTCCACCGCGCCGCCTTCGACCGCATCATCCAGGCCGGCGGCTTCATCAGCGAACGCAGCGGCTCGGCGCCCGACGCCAACGCGCTCCCCATTCCGAAACCCGTGGCCGACCAGGCCATGGATGCCGCCGCCTGCATCGGTTGCGGAGCATGTGCCGCGGCCTGCCCCAACAGCTCGGCCATGCTCTTCGTGAGCGCCAAAATCGTCCACCTCGGCTCCCTCCCGCAGGGCAAACCAGAAAAAGACCGCCGCGCCCTCAACATGGTGCGCCAAATGGACGCCGAGGGCTTCGGCAATTGCTCGAACTACTACGCCTGCGAAGCCGTCTGCCCGGCCAACATCCCCGCATCCTTCATCGCCCGCATGAACCGCGAATACGCCTTCGCCGCCGCCAAAGACACCATCGGCGCCTGAGAACCTCTCAGAAATAGATTTTTTCACAGCTTCCGAGCCCCGTCCGCCATGCTGCGCACAGCGGCGGAAAATCAGAAAAAGTCATGGACACGGGGCAGGGTCTTGTGGTATAAGAATCGCTTATGCATGGGGCAGATTTCTCGGACCGGCCGATGGTGGTGGTGTGGGAAATGACGCGGGCGTGCCGGCTGGCCTGCCGCCATTGCCGTGCGGAGGCGCGACCGGATTGTGATCCGGATGAAATCCGCGGTGCGGAGGTGCCGGTTTTGCTGGACCGGATTGCGGAGGCGGGTCCGCGGCTGTTGATTTTGACGGGCGGGGATCCCTCGCGGCGCGGGGATATTCTCGGGGTGATCGGGGCGGCGCGGGACCGGGGGTTGCGTGTGGCGTTCAGTCCGAGTGCGACTCCGGATTTGCTGGCGCTGGATTTCGGGGCATTGAAGGAGGCGGGTGTGTGGAGGGCGTCGTTGAGTTTGGATGCGGCGACCCGTGAAGAGCACGACCGGTTCCGCGGGGTGAAGCGCGCGTGGGACTGGACGATGCGGGCGATGGCGGCATTTCGCGAAGCCGGCATCCCCGTGCAAATCAACACGACGGTCACCGCACACAACATCGGATCTTTCCGCGACATGGCCGAGACGGTCCGCGGCCTGAATCCGGCGGGTTGGACGATTTTTCTGGTTGTGCCGACGGGCCGGGCGGCGGCGGACGAGCTGCCGGGAGCGCCCGAGGTCGAGGCATTTTTCGAGTGGCTCTGCGAGTATTCGCGGACGGTGCCGTTCGAGATCCGGACGACCGAGGGCCAGCATTTCCGCCGTGTTCTGTTGCAGAAGGATGCGCGTGGGGAGGCCCCGGCGGCCACCAACGGCGCCAAGGGGTTCGTTTTTGTGTCCCACACCGGCGATATCTGCCCGAGCGGGTTTTTGCCGCTGGTGGCGGGAAATGTCCGGCGGGACAATCTGCTCGAGACCTACCGGCACGCGCCTGTTTTCGAGAAGCTGCGCGATCCTTCGCTCTTGAAGGGCAAGTGCGGGCGGTGCGGATTCAACCGGATTTGCGGGGGCTCGCGGGCGCGGGCCTACGGGCTGACGGGCGATGTATTCGCCGAGGAACCGCTGTGTGCCTACCAGCCATGATCAACCTGACACGCCTCTACACGGGACTGAGTCAGCCGGCGGACGGCCTGCGCTACGGCGGCCATGGAAGCGCGTGCGCAACGGCCGCCGCACGCCGGCCCGTTGTGGTCTGGAACATCACGCGCACCTGCAACCTGCGCTGCGTGCACTGCTATTCCGATTCCGAGCCGCGCGGCTATTGCGACGAGCTGGACCTCGACACGTGCCGCGCGGTGATCGACGACCTGGCCGCCTTCAAGATTCCGGCCCTGCTGCTTTCGGGCGGGGAGCCCCTTGCTCACCCGCATTTCTTTGCCATCGCCCGCCACGCCGCCGATCGGGGAATCCGCCTGACCCTCTCGACAAACGGCACACTCCTGCGCCGCGCCACCGCCTTCAGCCTCCGCCAGATCGGTTTCTCGTATGTCGGCATTTCCCTCGACGGCATCGGAGAGGTCCACGACAAATTCCGCGGGCGCCCGGGAGCCTTCGATGCCGCCGTCGAAGCGTTCCGCAACTGCCGCCTCGCCGGACAAAAAG
>CAZGNH010000384.1:0-2262 GCA_964527025.1 uncultured Chthoniobacterales bacterium
CAGATCGGCGACACCCTTGCGGAAAATCCGGACATTTCCTTTGACGAGATCCCGCGCTTTGCCCCCGAGTGCTTCGCGCGCCCCGAGTGTCCGGTCAGCGCGAAGTCCAAGCGGTTCCGCGAGGGCCTCGATCAACTGCTTCGTGAAGGGGTTGTGCAAGCGTTTGAACTCAGGGGCTCGTTGGCACACGTGCCCCTCCTCGGCGCGGTGGGCCCGCTCCAATTCGATGTCCTGCAATACCGCCTCGAATCGGAATACGGAGCCGAATCCCGCCTCGAGCCCGCCCCGTGGAAAATCACCCGGTGGATCCGCGGCGGAGCACCGGCCCTGCCCACCGGTGCCGCCGAAGCCACCGATGCCGGCGGACTCCCCGTCGTCCTCTTCGCCACCGCGTGGTCCCTCGATTACTTCATGGAAAAAAATCCCGGCATCGAAATTTCGTCCTTGCCGTTTCCGGCAAATTCCCCGTGAGCGCCCCGGGGCCTGCGGCGGGGACGCGCGGCCGCCTGCGTGGAAGCATGCGCGCGAGATCGCCTTTGGATTTCTGACGGCGCTGTTTTCGAGCTTCGGCCAGACGTTTTTTGTGTCTCTGTTTCTTGTTGCGGTTGTCCCGGCCATAAGGATTTCCGACGGCTTCTTCGGCTTGCTGTATTCGCCGGCAACACTCGCGGCGGGGTTGGCCCTTCCGGTTTTCGGGAAGTGGCTCGAGGCGCGGACCGAGCGGACGGCGCTTTGGGTTGCCGGAGGGGGGCTGGTTGTTTCGTTGGTTTTGTTTTCGGTATCGGCGGCATGGTGGGTGTTGGTTGTTCTCGGCGTCTCGCGACGAAGTTTGTGAGAGATGCGGGCTAAAATGGCAGACGGATCAGGCCGGGGATGATGTCGAAGTGGGAATCGTTGCTGAGGAGCGGGAGCCTGAGCTCCGTCGTGAGCGACGCAATCCAAAGGTCGTTGGCGGGGATGGGTGTGCCGGCGGTTTTCAGGTGAATTCGGAGGTCGGCGTAGAGGCTGGCTGTGGTGTCGGAGACCGGTTGGACTTCGGCAAACGGCAGGTTCTGAACCAGCCACTCTTCGTAACGCTTTCGGTGGCGGGATTGGCGGATGCCGTATTGGTATTCTCCCAACACAATGGCTGGCACAACCAAACGCGCGGCTTCGGCAAATGCAGAGCGGCAGGCGGGATTGCCGTCCGCCCAGGCCGACAGGGCATTCGTGTCAAGGATCATTCCCGATCTTCCTCGCCAAGGACCTCAAACGCTTCGGCGATGCGGGCGTTGACCTCACGGGTTTCCTGATGCAGGTCCGCCAGCGCTCCAAAACCGCGCATCCATGGCGGTTGCACGGAACCGGTCCGGACTGAAGCCGGACCACAGACCTTCTCTTCAAGCGCCTCGCTGACGAACTGGCGCAGAGAGACTCCCCGCAGGGCAGCTCTTGCCTTGGCTTGGCGGAAGATCGGATCGGGAATGTCCAAGGTGGTTTTCATCGCCGACCAATTTACCATATTTACGGGAGTATGCAATAAAAAGGTTCGATGTGGATGGGATGATTTGGCGTCATTCCGTGCAGACGGGTGAGATGCCGACAGCGGTGCGCTCGGTGAGGTATTTGAAGAGCATGGTGGTGTCGAGCATGACGCCGTTGTGGTTCTGGTGAACCGTATCGGTGTGAAGGATGTCCTTGAACTTGTTATCGGGGTTCCATTTCAAGGCATCTCCGGCATTGCGCCTTGGGGGGCCGGGATCAGACGTTGAACCGGAATTCGATCACGTCGCCGTCGCGCACTTCGTAGTCCTTGCCCTCGATGCGCAGGCGTCCCGCCTCCTTGGCCGCAAGCTCGCTGCCAAGGCGGACGAGCTCCTCATAGGAAACCGTCTGGGCGGCGATGAAGCCGCGCTCGAAGTCCGAGTGGATGACCCCCGCCGCAGCGGGCGCTTTGTCACCGGCGCGGATGGTCCATGCGCGTGTCTCTTTCGGTCCGGTGGTCAGATACGTGCGCAGGCCGAGCAGGTGATAGACCGCGCGGATGAGCTCTCCGACCCCGCTGTCCCCGACCCCGAGGTCGCGCAAAAACTCAAGGGCTTCGCCGGGGGGCAGCTCCGCCAGTTCGCTTTCGATCTGCGCGCTGATCACCACCGCCTCGCTGCCCATGTGCGCGGCGGCGTAATCGCGCACGGCTTGAACGAACGGGTTGTCGCCGGGGTTGGCCAGTGCGTCCTCCGCGACATTGCAGGCAAAAATCGTCGGCTTGGCGCTCAGGAGGAA
>CAZGNH010000385.1:0-15775 GCA_964527025.1 uncultured Chthoniobacterales bacterium
GGCGACTTCCTGTTGGACGGCGGGGATTTGGTCGAGCGAGAGGGCGGGGTTGCGGACGACGAAGGTTTCTCCGGTGGCGGCGTGGGTATAGACGAGGAGGTCGGGCTCGGTCGAATCGGCGGGGACAAGGACCCTCTTGCGCTCGAGCATGAGGGCCAGGATGTAGGTGGCATTGAGGGTCGCGGGGTCCGCCGAGCCAAGCAACCGTCGAAGGAGTCCCTCGGCATCGTCTTTGGCAAGGGGCTCGGGATCCGGCGGCGGCGGCGGCTCGTATTTCGACCGCCAGAAGGAAAACGGCTGGATGTTGTCGTTGCGCTCCTGCCACGCCTCGTGGGACAAATCCTCCCTGCGGAACCCGTCTCCCTCCCGAAAAAGCAGCGTGTAAAAAAATTCGCCCTCGGCAAACTCCCGTCCCGTCTTTGCACAGTGGTGCGCCCGTGCCTTGATGTCCCAATCGCTTTGCATTTCCGGTGAACAGTAGCCCCGGTTGGCCGGTCCGTCATCTTCTAATCCGGCGCCGTCGACGGACTGCTCATGGCGGTGTGGGTGTTGTTGGACTCATGGAAAGGTGTCTGCCATCCGGCCTGCACATGCGGATAGTCGAGAATTTTTCGATCCGTCGTCCCGGCATGTGATCCTTTTCAGGGCCGGCCCGGACGCGCTGGAAATCGTCCGCGTTCTCCATGCCGCCATGGATTTCAAACGCCACCTGCCATCGGTGGATTGAGGGCGGACGATTCGCGGGCTTTTGGATTGATTGTGTGGCGGCGGGGGGGTAGGGTGCGCGTTGAAAAGACCCGTGATGATGATGCATTTTCCTGCCTGTGACCTTGGAGCCGAAAGCGGAAGGGTGATGCACGGGCGGATCAAAGAAGACCCCGTCCCGGCACCGGGAACGTGGCGCATCGCCCGCAACAGCTTCGCGGAACGTCCCGTCACATGAAGATCAGCCTGTTTGTCCCGTGTTTTGTGGACGCGATGTATCCGTCGGTTGCGATGAGCGCGGTGGCTGTGTTCGAGCGGCTCGGCCATACGGTCGAGTTTCCTGCCGGGCAGACGTGTTGCGGCCAGCCGCCGTTCAACACAGGCATGTGGGACGAGGCCCGCGAGGTCGCCCGCCGCCAATTGCGCGTCTTCGAAAATTGCGGGACGATCGTTTCGCTCTCCGGATCCTGCGGTGCCATGATGCACGTCTTTTACCCGCAATTGTTCAAGGGAGACCGTGACGAGGCCCTTGCCCTCGAGGTCGCCGGACGCACCCGTGAGTTTTCGGACTTTTTAGTATCCGTGCTTGGGGTCGGGGATGTCGGTGCGGTGTTTGAGGCCAGGGCGACATTCCATGACGGGTGCCACGGTTTGCGTGAGCTGGGGATCAAGAGCCAGCCGCGCAGCCTCCTTGCGCATGTGCGGGGCCTTGAGCTCATCGAGATGGACGAGGCGGAAACGTGCTGCGGGTTTGGCGGGATGTTTTCGGTGAAGTTTCCGATGATTTCCTCGGCGATGGGCGAGGGGAAGTGCGAGTCGGTCGTGGCCTCGGGGGCGGACTGGGTCATTTCCAATGATTCGAGCTGCCTGATGCAGATTGCGGGCATGCTCGAGCGCCAGGGGCGTCCGCGCCGGTGTCTCCACCTTGCCGAAGTCCTCGCAAAAACCGGATCCGCGCCATGAGCAGCGCCGCCGGAGAATTCAAATCCATGGCGCGGCGCCTGACCGCCGATATCCGCCACCGCGGCCTGATCCGCAAGGCCCTCGATGGCTACTACCTCAAACGCGACAAATTCAAGGCCCGTTACCAAAGCTGGCAGGGAGCGCGCGACCTCGCCGCCGAAATCAAATACGAGGCCGTCAACCACCTCGATGCCTGCCTCGTCCAATTCGCCGACACCGCCGCCGCCCGCGGCACCACCGTCCACTGGTGCCCCGACGCCGCCTCCGCCCGCGCCACCATCCTCGCCATCGCCAAGGAAAACGGCGTCCGCTCGATCATCAAAAGCAAGAGCATGACGAGCGAGGAAATCCACCTCAATGAGGCGCTTGAAGAGGCCGGGTTCGGGGTCTTCGAGTCGGACCTCGGCGAATACATCGTGCAACTCCGCCACGAACCCCCTTACCACATCGTCTTCCCCGCCATGCACCTCACCCGCGGCGAAATCAGCGACCTCTTTGTGCGGGAACTTGGCGCCGAACCCAGCGACAACCCGCAGGAGCTGACCATGACGGCCCGCCGCGTGATGCGGAAAAAGTTCTGCGAGGCCGAGATGGGGATCAGCGGGGCGAATTTTGCGGTGGCGGAAACCGGCATGGTTTCGATCACCGAGAACGAGGGCAACGCACGGTTGACGACGGCCCTGCCGCGCATCCATGTCGCAATCATGGGCATCGAAAAAGTGGTGCCCGCACTCGATGACCTCGCCCTCTTTCTCCCGATGCTGGCCACTTCGGGTGCGGGCCAGGCGCTCACCTGTTACAACACGCTGTATGGAGGCCCGCGGCAACCCGGCGAGGTGGACGGTCCGGAGCAGTTCCATGTGGTGCTGCTGGACAACCGGCGCACGGAGTTGCTTGCCGATCCCGAGCAGCGCGATGCGCTTCATTGTATCCGCTGCGGTGCCTGCCTGAACGTCTGCCCGATTTTCAAAAACATCGGCGGGCACACCTATGGGACGACCTACCAGGGGCCGATCGGGTCGGTCATCACGCCGCACCTGCGCGGGTTGCAGGAATGGAAGCACCTCTCTGGCGCCAGTTCGCTGTGCGGCGCCTGCACCGAAACCTGCCCGGTCAAAATCGATTTGCACCACCACCTGCTCCAAAACCGACGGAATGCCGCGCGCCAAAAGCCGGTCTGGTGGGAACGCATCGCCTTCACGGGCTTTGTCACCCTCATGAACCACCCGTGGATTTACGAGACAGCACTCAAATTCGGCCGCACCGGCCAGCGCCTGCACCCCCTCGTCGACGGCACCTTCCTCGACCCCCTCCGCGCATGGACCAAATCCCGCACCTTCCCGAAACTCGCCCCGAAAAGCTTCCGCGAACAATGGCGGATCCGCAAATGAACGGACGCGAAATCATCCTCGGGCGCATCCGCGAAGCCCTCGCCCGCAAAGCCCCGCACCCAAATGCCCACGGGGCCGCCGCCACAGGCGCCGCTCCGGCCGCCGGCCACCCGAACCCGCGCGACTGGCTCCCGCCGGTCGGCCAGACCCACCAGGAACAGGTCACCCTTTTCCGCGCGAACGCCGAAGCCCTCCAGGCGCGCTTTGAAACACCCGGCTCGATTCAGGAAGCGGCGGCCCTCCTGGCATCCATCGCCTCCGAAGACCGCTGGAAACGCATCGCCTTCCACCGCAACCCCCTCACCAACCCCCTCGCCAAAGCTCTCGAAGACGCCGGCATCGAAACCCTCGCCGTCGATGACGGCTGCGACAAAAACGCCCTCGAAGCCTGCGACGCGGGCCTGACAGCCTGCGACGCCCTCGTCGCGCAGACGGGCAGCGTCCTTGTCGCTTCGACGACCTGCGGCGGGCGCGCCCTGTCGGTTCTGCCCCCGCACCATGTGGTCATCGCCACGGGCACCCAAATGCTCCCCGACCTTGGATCGGCCCTCGCGCTGGCCGGGCAAACCCGCGCCTCCGCAAGCATGCTCTCGTTTATCACCGGCCCGAGCAGGACCGGCGACATCGAACGCATCCTCGTCCTCGGCGCCCACGGACCCAAAAAGCTCACCATCCTCATGGTACAGGCGGCAGATCCGCGCGGCTGACGCCATGCGGGCCGGCCGTCCAAATCATTGCACAGGTTCTCAGGAATCTTCGGAGCGTCCGGCAAAAGGAAGCAGGCGCACATTGCCGTCTTTGTCCCGGAAGAAACCGCTCACATAGTCCTGTGCACGCCGGCTGAGTTGGCGGGCTTTCTCGATTGTCTCTTCCTGCATGCGGGTCATCTCTCCGCGCAGGCGGCGCGCCTCGCTCATTGCCCATCCGCCAAGGGCCTTTTCCGGAAGGCGTCCCTGACGGCTGCGGACATCGGCTGCCGGAATGGTGGCGGCGGCGTAGGCGGCGTCCGGAACGCGGGCGCGATCGAGATCGTCCTCGCGGTAAAGGCAGATCCACCATGTGCCGTGGGAGCGAGGGTCGTTGGGGGGGATGATTTCGAGCGCGAGGGGATCCGCGCGCGCTTTGCCGCCGCGCAGGTCGAGGGAGTAGAGGGCCGCGATTTCCTCTCTGGTCGAGAGGTAGCCCGCCATGTATCCGCGCAGGAGGCGGCGCATTGCGGTGCTGCCCTTGCGTCCGCCGTAGAGGCCGATCTCGAGGGCCACGGGATTTTCCGCGTTGCCGTAGATGTTGGTTTCGATGCTTTTGTTGATGCGGAAGGATTTGTAGGGGATGTTGCGAAACATTCCCTGTTCAATGCGCGCGGGGGGGATTTCGGTGACCGATGTGATGGAATCGTGGCTGCGGAGGTCGTTGGCGATCACGCGCCACGAAGGAAGGTGGCCCGGCTGCAAAATCCGCGTGAACTCAATGTCGCCGTCGTCTTCGTCGTAAATCCGTGCGATGGCGGATTTCGGGTAGGCGACCTCGCGGTCTTTTTCCTGGAGGACGACAGCGGATGCGGTGTTTCTGACGATGAGCCCGTGGACGGTGCTGCCGGTTTTGAGCACGAGGCGGTCCGGGCCGTCCGTGTTTTGCGCCCCCGATGCCCGGGCAAAGGGCACCCCAAGTCCCAAGACCAGAGCGACTCCTGCTGCTGCCAGCGTCCTGTTCATAATCATGCAGTATGGGGCCATCCGGTGCCCGGGGCAAGCCGTGACCGGCGGCGTGTCAGGGCGGAGGTTCCCACGGAGCGCCGTCCTGTGCGCATTGCCAATTGCCCTTCACCGCCGGAAGATTGCGCCGGGCCGCCACCGCGGCGATTGTTGCCTTCGGGTTCAAGTTCCCGTGCGACGTCCCTTGACCTTTCCCCGATCCCTGCTTTTTTATCCTGCCACGATGAACATCCGACGCCCGCTGCTGGCCGCCGCAACCGCCGCCCTTCTGGGCGCCTGCGCAAATTACGATACGCGCCTGACAAGCTCGACAACCGCCTACCTCGGCACGGACGGATCGATCGTCACCAAACAAACCCAGGCCAGCCTCGCCGAAAGCCAGTCGTATTGGGACGGCGACGGATATTCCGGTCCGCCGTCCATCGTCATCCATGTCGGAGACCAGACCGCCTCCTTTTACAAGGGGGACAAGCTTGTGGGCGTCTCGGCCATCTCAAGCGGACGCGACGGCCACGACACTCCCCCCGGACGATACAAGATCATTGAGAAAAAACCCGATCACCGCTCGAACCTCTACGGCGATTACGTGGACGCGTCGGGCACGCCGGTCGTCAAGGGGGTGGCGGTGAAGACCGACCCGATGCCTCCGGGAACGCGTTTCCTTGGGGCGCCGATGCCTTTCTGGATGCGTTTGACTTCGGGTGGAGTGGGCATGCACCAGGGGTTTCTCCCGGGGGTGCCCGATTCGAGGGGGTGCATCCGTCTTCCGGAGAAGATGGCGCGGGTGTTTTATGAGAACGCGCCGTTGGGGACGCCGGTGCGGGTTGTTTATTGAGGCGCGTCTTTTTTCCGGAAAAAGTTGGCGAAGTGTTTTTTGAAGGCTTCGCGCCGGCTCAGGTAACGGCCCAGCGGCTCGGGACCGGCCCGCAAGGCCGCCACCAGTGCGCCAACCGACACTTCCCGCACAGCGCAACGGGTGCGGCTCACCCCCACCGCCGACGCATGGTGCGCGTCGCTTCCAGCAAGACCGCCAAGCCCCCTCGAAGCCGCATACTCCGCCGCACGTTTGTTGAACGATCTGGAGGAAACAGCCGCGTTGAAAGTTTCCATGGCCCGCAAATCCAGGGTGTCGAGGACTTCCGGCGGGATTCCCCTGCGCCAATGATCAAACGGGTGGGCGGGCACCGGTTCTCCACCGGCGGCACGGACGGCCGCGCACACCTCGGCAGCGGGCCTGCCTGCCATGTCGGGCAACACCGCCCCAAGGCAAAGCAGGTGGCCGTCGGACGTGCTCACCTCGACGCCGGGCACCACGAGAAAACCGTCCACGGGCAGACCGTCGGCCCGCGACAGGCCGGCCTCGAGGCAATACGCGTATGCCGCGCAGGTGTCGTGGTCGGTGATCGCAATGCCGTCAAGACCGCGGGCGCGCGCGGCGGCGACGAGCTCTTCGGGGCTGTCCGCCGCGTCGGCGGAAAACCACGAATGGACATGTGGGTCGAACGTGAACATGGAAGCCCCAGTTTGCACGCTCCACCGCCGGCTTGCCAACTGGTTCTTCCGAGATGCCGTGCAACCCGCACACGCGCATTGCAGGAAGCACTCAACACCGGGTAGCATCGTCCCCGCGATGAGCAAATGCACGCAACTGGAAAGGCAGCAGGAGTCCGTTTTCCGGACCAGGTGGGGTGTGGTGTGCTGCATGGTGGCGGTGATGGCATGCCCGTGTTCCACCGGCGCGCAGGGGGCAAGAGTCGCCGAACAACCTCCTCCCCCAACCATCCTCCGCGTCGGGATCTACGAAAACCCGCCTTACACCATGCGGAACGATGACGGCGATTGGGAGGGACTTGCGGTTGACCTGTGGCAGGAAGCGGCATCGAAACTTCTGCTGGCCCACCGCTTTGTCGAAATGCCCTTCGAGGACCTTGTGCCATCCCTGCACGACGCCCAAGTGGATGTCGTCATCAGCGAGCTGCCCATCATTCCGGAAAATGCCGAACTCATCGATTTTTCGCTCCCCTATTTGACCTCTTCGCTCGGTGTGGCGGTGGCCGTTTCCAGCCGTCCGCTCGCGTGGCTCGGGGTTCTTGGCGATTTCTTCACATGGGAGTTTGTCGCCCTGCTGGGGCTTATCCTTGGCGGGTTGGTCGTCTCGAGCGTGCTTGTCTGGGCGATGGAGCACGGACACCGCGAGAGCCAATTCTCCGAAAAGGGTCTGCGCGGCCTCGGCTCGGCCATCTGGTTTTCCGCGGTGACCATGACGACCGTGGGTTACGGGGACAAGACGCCGCGGAGTTTTGCCGGGCGTGTGGTGGCGTTTTGCTGGATGTTGTGCGGGGTGGTGATCCTGGCCCTGTTCACCGGGGGCGTGGCCTCAAGCGTGACGACGCGGCATTTTGAGGGCCGTGTGGATTCCTTCCATGATTTGTTGAGAGTGCCGACAGGCGTGACCGCCGATGCGGATTCGGAATTGTTTTTGCGCCGTCTGGGTGTGGTTCCGCGCGTTTTTCCTGGGCTGGACGGGGGTCTGCATGCGCTCACCACGGGAGAGTTGGCGGCCTTTGTCGCCGACCGCCACACACTCTCGTATCTGTTGACCCGGCACCCGACCCCGCGCGTCCGCTTGTCCCCCCTGCAAATCGGCCACTTCCACATTGCTTTCGGCCTGAAACCCGAAAGTGCCCTGCGCCAGCCCCTCAATGTTGCCATCCTCGAGGTTCTCTCGACCGACCTCTGGCGTGGCCGGATGCGCCACTGGCTCGGAGAAGATGTCTTTTATTCCGGGGCGCAGCCGGAGGACTGACCGGCGCGCGGGGAGGGGAAACCTCAGAACCTGTGAAATCATTAGGATAACGCGCGTTGCTGATGGATTTTTGGCCCGGCCAAGGCGCGAGCACGATCCTGATTATTTCACAGGTTCGCCGGAGGAAGGCCGCCTCCGCCAGCGTGTTCCCAAGGAAACGCCGTATTGGAATTTCCGTGCGTGCTCGCGGATGATGAATGGCAAATCGACCCGCTCCTCGAGGGTGAAGGCGGGTTCGAGGATTTCCTGCAGATCCTCGATGCCGGGGCGCACCCGTCCGAGCCACAGCGCGGGCGGTGTGTAATCTTCAAGCCACGTGAAGGGCGTCGCGAGCAAAAGCTGCCCGCCCGGCTTCACAAGTTCCGGCAACCGGTCCAGAAATTTCATGGGCGCGGGAAGCCGGCAGATCAGATTCGCGGCGAGGACCACGTCAAACGCGCCCAGAGCCGGATCCAATGCCATGGCATCCCCCGCCTCGAAGGTCACACGACGACGGTCCACGGAAGGATCCACCCGCGCCAGAAAGGGCACCATCCGCCCCGCCTCGACCAATACAGCCGATTCCATCATCCCCTCCGCCGCCAACCGCCGGGCCGCCGCAACAAACCCCTTGGAAAAATCCACGCCATGGACCGCACGGCACGTCTTTGCGAGTTCAAAGGCCGATCCGCCGACCGCACACCCCACGTCCAGAGCCGCCGCGTCGTCGGGCACCGGTCCAAGCAGCCGGGTCACACACCGCTGCGCAAATCCCAGCGCCCCAACCGGACCGGGGATTTTCCCGAACGTCGCAGCCTCATCCCCGAAGTGGAAAAGGAGATACTCGCGCAAAAGCGCATCGGTCTCGTAGGGTGTCCCCAAGGCCATGGGAGGGACATTACCCCTTGATCGAACCGGTGTCGAACGCTATCATTTTTCCTGCCATGAAGCTCACATACTTTGGACACTCCTGCTTCGCGGTCGAGGTGGCGGGCCACCGGCTCCTCTTCGACCCGTTTGTCACCCCCAACGAACTGGCCAAAAACATCCGCCCGGAGGATCTCCGTGCCGATGCCATCCTCGTCAGCCACGGACACTTCGACCATGTCGCCGACGCGGTCGAAGCGGCCAAAGCCACCGGGTCGGTCCTGATCGCCAATTTCGAGGTTGCCGAGTGGTTTGCCGGGCAGGGGGTTTCCAAGACGCACGGGATGAACCTTGGCGGGGCTGCGACCTTTGATTTCGGGCGGGTCAAGATGGTTTCGGCCATCCACTCAAGTGTCCTGCCGGATGGCACCTACGGGGGCACCGCGGGCGGGTTTGTCGTCGACAGCCCCGACGGATGCTTCTACTACAGCGGCGATTCCGCGCTCACCCTCGACATGCAACTCATCGGCGGGGAATTTTCCCCGCGGTTCGCCGTCCTGCCCATCGGCGACAATTTCACCATGGGCGCCGCCGACGCCGCCAAAGCGGCCGGCTACGTCCAATGCAAAAAGGTTGTCGGCGTCCATTACGACACCTTCCCGCCGATCAAAATCGACCGGCAGGAAGCCGCGCGCACCTTTCAAAAAGCCGGCGTCGATCTCCTCCTCCCCGCAATCGGCGAAACCATCGAAGTCTGACGCCCCGGGCGGGTGCATGCACCCCTCCACGGGCCGGGTGCAGGAATCGTTTGCACGGTGCCGGGGAGCGGTGTAAGCTTTCCGTACATGAATATCCCCATTGCCTTCAGCATGCCCGGCTGGCCCGAAACCCTCTTCATTCTGATTTTGATTCTGCTGCTCTTCGGTGCCAAAAAGCTGCCCGAGCTGGCCCGCGGACTCGGTCAGAGCCTCAATGAGTTCCGCAAGGCCCGTGACGAGTTCGAGCACGAGGTCCGCAAATCGGCGGCCGAGCTGGATGTGAAAGAGGCGCCGGACAAGCAGGTTCACAAAAGCTGAGCCGGGTGGAGGTTTGACCTTTGCGGCCCGCGCGATGCGCCGAGGTTTTTTTGCCGGTTTTTTGTCGGTCCTGCTGGGGGCCGCATGCGCCGTTGCGGATCCCTTCACGATTGCCGCCTACAATGTCAAAAATTATCTTCCTGCTGACCGGTGGGTTGAGGGTCAAAGGGTCGAAAACGCGCCCAAGCCGGAGGAAAGCATCAAGGCCCTGGTCGGGATCGTCGTCTCGGTCGCTCCGGACATTCTCGGCATCACAGAGATGGGAGACCGCACGATGCTCGAAGATTTCCGCAAGCGCCTCAAGGCGGCGGGGCTCGATTACCCCTACGACGAATGGATCGAGGCCGAAGACACCAGCCGCCACATCTGCCTGCTGAGCAAGTTCCCGATCACGGCCCGCAACTCGCGCCCGGATGTCGCCTTCGATCTTGACGGCCGGCGCCAGCGCATGCAGCGCGGCATCCTCGATGCAACAGTCGAAGTGCGCCCCGGCTTCCCGGTGCGCCTCATCGGCGCCCACCTGAAGTCGCGCCGCGAGGTCCCGGCCTTCGACCAGGCCCAGTTCCGCGCCAAGGAGGCGTGGATGCTGCGCAGGCACATCGACGCGATTCTCGTGAACGACCCCTCGACGAAGCTGGTTCTCTTCGGCGACCTGAACGACACAAAAAACGAATATCCGGTCAGGGAGTTGATCGGCACACGCGGCACCGACACGCACCTTTTCGATATCTGGCTGAGGGACTCCCGCGGAGACCGGTGGACGCATTACTGGAGCGCCGCCGACATCTATTCGCGCATCGACTACATCATGGTCAGCCGTGCGTTGGTGCCGCATCTGGTGCTTGAGAAATGCGGGATCTCCGACCTGCCGCAGTGGAACCTTGCCAGCGACCACCGCCTCATCCACGCTGTGATCGACCCCGACAAATCATGACACCACGCATTTTCCCGGTGGCTGCCGCCTGCGTTGCCGCCCTGCTGCTTCTGCCGCACCCGTGCCGGGCCGGTGCCGACGAGGACTGGAAGGCCGTCACAGCCCTCGATGCCGGGCCGAAAAGCACCCCTGCCTCGCGCGAGGAGGCGGTCCTCCTTGCGCGCAACCACTTCCTCAGCCAACGCAAAGCCCTGCAGGGATTTTTGTCCAAATATCCCTCCGATCCGCGCGCCCCGGAGGCAAAGCTCAAGCTGGCATCCATCCTTGCCACGGAAGGCAAAATGGACGGCGACAAGCGGCGCGTGCAAGAGGCCCTTGCCTTGATGACGCAGGTCGAGTCCGGCGCAGGGGTGGCTCCCGGGACGCGGGCCGACGCGGGGTTCCGGCGCGCGGCGCTTCTCATGCAGAGCGCGCCGGGGGGCGCCTCCCAAAATTTCCGCCAGATCGCCTTGGTGGCGCGCGAATTCGTGCAGGCCCACCCGTCGGATATCCGCGGACCCCGTCTTCTTGTCGAGGCCGCGACGGTCTGTGACCCGGATCCGGCCCTCAAGCGGGAGTTGCTCGAAGCGGCCCGCAAGACAACCACCGAGCAGCCCCTGCTCCGCAGAATCACCGACGACCTCACACGCCTTGACCTGCTCGGATCCCCCGTGGATTTGAAAATCCCCTCCCTCGACGGCGAGACCCTCGATCTGGCGTCCCTCCGGGGAAAGGTTGTCGTGCTGGTCTTCTGGTCTTCGGAGTCACCCCAAAGCCTCCTTTGGTTGAGGGATTTTGCCACAGAGGTTGGCGCTCTTGACGCGGACTCCGTCGCTGTGGCGACAGTCAGCCTCGACACCGACCGTGCGGCCGTCAAGGAACGTGCCGCCGCTTTCCCGGCCCCGTGGCCGGTTGGATTCGACGGGATCGGGTGGGAGAGTCCCGCAATCCGCTCCCTCGGCATCAACGCCCTCCCAACCGTCTGGCTGCTCGACCGCAAGGGCGTCCTCCAATCCCTCAACGCAAAAACCAACACAGTCCGGGAGGCCAAAAGCCTCGCAATCTCTCAACCCCCGTCGGGGAGGTAGATGCCGGCGCATTGTTTGACGGGATCGGCGAAAAGGACGGCGCCGAATTGCGCCAGGTCAATCCACCGGACACAGGATTTGACGGAAGTCGGGTCTCCGGGCATTGGGCGGGCGGGGGCGGCAGCCATCCATGCCTCGTCGATGTGGTTGCCGGGGCGGTGGGGAAAGCAGGCAAGGTAGAGAAGGTCGTGCTCGACAAGATCGTTGAAGAAGTGGGTGCCGAGCGAGACATCGGGGATGAGTCCGCCGTGCATGGCCACGACTTCACACACCGCGCAGGCGCGCGCAATGCGGCCCGCGCGCACCGGAATCCCCAGTGAGGGACTGCCGGTTCCCCAACGGCCCGGTCCGACAAGCACAAGACGGCGGGACGGATCGTGTTCCCCGGCCAGTGCCTCGATGAGCCGTGCCACCCCGTAGCGCTCCTGCTCGGAAAGGGCCGCGTAGGCCGCCGTCGGCACATGGAGGAGGTCGTGCACCGGGAGACACCGCCCCAGGCCGATCACGGCCCCCCGCGCTTCGATCAATGCCGCGCCCCGCGGAACATCGTGCGCTTCCGCCCCCGCCGGATCGTGCTTCTGGATCTGGAACGTGCGGCACTGGAGCAGGTGGATCCGGTACGTCTCTTCGTCCAAAAAATTGAGCGCAAATTCGATGTCCACCGGACACCCGTACGCCCGCGCAAGCACCGCCAGCATCACACGCAAATCTTCCACCACGCCCGTCTCCTTGAGCAGTCCCTGAAAGGTCACCCACGGCATCCCTCCCCCCCGCTCCTGATCCACAAAATAGTTGACCGGAAAATCCGGGCAAACCGGCACAACTTCCTCGACAGGCATCGAGACAAGCGCCCTGCGGTCAAGATCCAGCACATCCATTCCGCGTTGCGAATGGTCGTGCGCCTCGTCGGCCGTCGATTCCGGGCGCCGCAGCGGTGCCGACAACGAGACAAGCCGCGTGTAGTCGTCGTCGGGGCGGTCCACGGCGCGCGTCCCAAGCCCGAAGACAAGGCGCGTCATGCCGTCTTCGGGATCGATGTCGGGGTGCCAGCACCACGGGTTGTAGGAGAGTCCGACTCCGGCGGCCTGGGGAAAAAACAGGTGCTCCCTGCGCCGTCCCGAGACGCGCATGATGAGCAGCGACATCCTCTCCTCGCTGTCGAGCAAAGCGCGGTTTTTGCGGTAGAGGAGCGCGTCGGGATCCAGCACGCTCGCATACACCCGCCGGATCGCGTCCAGCAACGCCTCCATCCGCTCCTCCCGCGATCCACGGTTCACCAAAAATACACTCTCGTATTTTCCGGAAAATGCATTGCCCCGCGCGTCCTCGAGTATCGAACTCGAACGCACTATGCACGGGCGCTCCCCGAAGTAATCGAGCATGCCCTCGAACTGCACGAGGATGTCCGGCGGAAAGCGGCCCGCGAGGATTTTTTCCCGCCCCTCCTCGAGCTTGCGCATAAACCCGTCCTCCGTCTTCTGTGCCTCGCGGATCCACCAGACCCCATTGCGGACAAGAAACGTCACAAAGACCTCCGCGCCGACAAAAAACGAATCATGCACTTCGAGTCTCGAAGCCTGCGCGGGCGCTTCCGTGCGCAGGATCGCCCGCGCGACCAACATCCCGAGTGCCTTGCCGCCAATGGAACCGATTCCGATCATCCTCTGACGGATCGCCTGAAAATCCTCGAGGGTCAGCCACTTTTCTGCCAGCGGGGCGATGCCCGAGCGGTGGATCCGGAAGGCCGCCCTTGCAAGGCGCAGAGTCTCCTCTTCTTCCCCCGGAGAAAGCTGACCCGCGGCCCTGGCTTCGAGCACCCGGTCCATCTGGTGATACATCCTGTCCCAGTAACCGGCCCGCCGGTTGCGCAACAGCCGCGGCCAGCGGGTCGTCGAGAGGATGCTTGCCAGCGTCGCGCTCTCCTCGACGGGCAGAAACGCGCCGTCTCCCTCGACATGCAGTGTGTTCATCACGTCCTTCGAGCGGTATTGCACCTTCACCGGGCGGACGTAAAACCGCCTGTCCAAAGTGAACACATCGAGGAAAAACTGGGTCGTTTCCCGGATGGGTTCGATCGCATGGATCGAGTGGCGGTCCCGGTCAATTGCGAAATACGTGACCGTCTGGAGGTCGCGCAGGCGCGGACACGTGAGAACAAAGAAATTGCCCAGTGCCTGGTCGGACTGCCACACATCGGCAAGGCTGCTGATCGAATCGAAAATATACACCGTTCCGGGACCGCACTCCTCGATCACCCGGTGCACGCTGCGCACAAACCGCTCGAACCCCGAGGCCGGGTCGATCGTGTGCGTCTCGACGTCGGCACCCTCCCCCAGCAACGGCGCGTGCGCCCCGAACCGGAAATACACAACCCGCCGCCCGCCCTGCCGGGCCGCCGCATGATACGGCAACACCAGCCTCCGGTAATCCTCCATGCCGCCAACCGCCCAGACAATATTGTCACCGGCCCGGATCCCGCGCAACACACGGTCCAACCCCGGCAAACCCGTCGTCACATCCGCAAGATTCGGCACCATACACCCCACACCCTGCCCCCCAGCCACGCACAAAGTCAAACCCGCGGAACCAAGCGGGCTTCCATGGCTTCGCTTTGGATTGTGTTTGGCCAGGCGTGCTTTGAGGTCGGTGGTCGGGCCGGTGTCGTGGCGCCCGGGGTGATCATGGCTTTTGAGGATTCTGGATTTCCCTCTTCTTAAACCCTTGGTTTTCAACGCAATGGAGGCGAGGGGAGTCGAACCCCTGTGCGCCCAAATGGTGTTTGCCAATGAACGAGGAGGCTGCGGAGCCTGTATTTATCGAGGTGAAAAGGTGTTGACGTTTTTTGGCGTTGTTAATAGTGTGTTCCCGTTTTCGTTCTTGGTGGGGTCGGTTCAACTCCCCCTTAGATAAAAAACGGGACAAAAAAACGAATGAAAATCAGCTCACAACTTACTGAAATGAGGGGAGGGTGCGGACCATGGCCGGCGTGATTAAGCGGAATGATTCGCGGTTCTGGATTGCCTGCTTCACGGACTTGGAGGGGCGGCGGTTGAAGCGAAGCACGAAGGTCCCGGCGAAGGAGCGGGAGCGGCGGCGGGCGTTGAAGGTGGCGGAGGCGTTCGAGGAGGTGGCGGCAAAGCGGCGGACGGCTCTGCATGTGCGGCGGGTGATTTCGGACATCCACTCAAAAATCACGGGGGAAACCATGGGGGTTCATTCCTTGCGGCAGTATGTGGAGGCCTGGCTCGCCACGAAGGAGGCTGAAACGAAGGCGAGCACCATGTCGTTCTACCGCAACTCGGCGGATCGGTTCCTTAAATTCCTCGGGGAGCGTGCGGACCGGGACATCGCGGAGGTGACGCGGCAGGACGTTCTTGATTTTCGCGGCGCGGAGGCGAAGGCGTTGGCAGCGCGAACGGTCAACCATCACTTGAAATTCTGGAAGATGGTTTTCAAATCGGCTCGGCGGGATGCGGTGATTTCGGATGATCCTGCTGAGTTCGTCAAGACGGTGCAGGATCGGGAGGCCGGGACACGGGCGCGGAGGCCGTTCACCATCGGGGAATTGCGGGCGGTGTTGGGTGTGGCGGATGATGAGTGGAAGAGCATGATCCAGTTTGGGCTCTATACTGGCCAGAGGCTCGGGGATATTGCAAAGCTGACATGGGCGAATCTGGACTTGCAGGCGGGGGAGCTTCGGCTCGTCACGGACAAGACGAGGAGGCCTGTCATATTGCCGTTGGCGGGGCCGCTCATGGCGCATGTCGAATCACTCGCGGGATCTGATGATCCAGAGGCACCCTTGCACCCGCGGGCGTTTGATATTGTGGTGCGGCAGGGTCGAACCGGGGGGCTGTCGAATCATTTCGGGATGCTGCTGGCGCAAGCGGGCCTGCGCAAAAAGCAACCGCATCGAAAGACGCATGGCGCGGGGCGTGGGATTGGCAGTTCCTCGGGTGGGCTCTCCTTCCATTGCCTGCGGCATACGGCCGTAACGCTGTTGAAGGCGGCGGGGATTGATGTTGCCACCGTGATGGAGTTGACGGGACATGATTCCAAGGAAATGAGCGCACACTACACGCATGTAAGCCGGGAGTCCCTGACGAAAGCGGCGGAGTCATTCCCAGACTTGATGAAGGGGCCGGAAGAATGAAGAGAAGAGATTCCCTCACTTGTCCACCGGGGCTTTTCGCTAAGGCGATTTTCACTGGACGGACATCCGTCCGCCCCCCCACACCTATAGGACCGGATGGACGCTGGACGGGGTGGCGCGGG
>CAZGNH010000386.1:0-1830 GCA_964527025.1 uncultured Chthoniobacterales bacterium
TGCCTCCCGTCCCCCTCGATCGACACCAAGCTCTCCAAGTTGCCCGCATACGTCAGCTTGTCCAAATTCACCACCGCCCCGCACCCCCCACGCACCCAATCCAAAACAAAATTCGCCCCGATAAACCCCGCTCCCCCGGTCACCAAAATTTTTTCGTCCGCACGCACAGCCACAAACGACTACCCCGCCCAACCGCCCGTGCCAAGATGGAAAAATCCATGCCGCCGTGCACCCTCACGATTGCCGCATGGCGGCGATGAGGGCATCGAGGGGTGCGATGGCGAAGCGGGTGGCGGTGTCCGAGACGGCGTAGGGGATGAGGAGGTTTCCTTCGTGCACGAGGGCGCCGCAGGTGTAAACGACATTGGGGACGTAGCCTTCGCGTTCGTCCGGTGCGGGCCGCAGGAGGGGTTCGGCGAGCCTGCCGATGACGCGCGAAGGGTCTTCGAGGTCGAGCAGGGCGGCACCGATGCAGTATTTGCGCATGGGGCCGACCCCGTGGGTGAGGACGAGCCACCCGTGCGGCGTCTCGATGGGGGATCCACAGTTGCCGAGCTGCACAAATTCCCACGGCTCCGTCGGGCGCAGGATGATGCGGGTGTCGTACCAAAAATGCAGGTGGTCGGAAAACATGAGGTGGATATTTTCGCTGTCCTGGCGTCCGAGCATGGCGTAGCAGCCGCCGATTTTGCGGGGGAAGAGGGCGAGCCCCTTGTTGCGGACGGCCGGGCCGTTGAGCGTGCAGATGGCAAACTCCTGGAAGTCGCGCGTGGCAACCAGTTGGGGCACGACGACACTGCCATCGTAGGCCGTGTAGGTCGCGTAATACATGACCGGGCCGTCGGGTTCGGTGAAGCGCACAAAGCGCGCATCCTCGATTCCGTTGCTTTCGCTTTGCGCAAAGGGGAAGAGGATTTTTTCCGAGATATCGAGGCCGTCGTCGAAGCGCACGGTGTAATTCGAGCGGGCCAGCAGGAGGGCGCGCTCGGAGGCCTGGCGGACGGCGGGGTCGGCACCGGAGGAGCGCGTGCGGCGCACCGCGGATTCGAGCTCCTGCATGAGAAATTCCTCCGGCAGGTCGCGGGTGGCGCTCATGACGGCGTCGTACCCGATGCCGAGTTCCTCGAGTTTTCTGCGGAAGACGGGCAGGTCGTAGCGTGCGGCGGGGAGAGGGCGCGGTTGGTGGACGAAGCGGGAGACCGGGTCGATGCGGAGGGAGCCGTCCGAGCCGGCGACACCCGAGCGGAAGGTGATCGAGGAAATGTGGCCCTCGCCGGTGGCGCGCAGGCTCAGGATGAATCGCAACTCGCCCGGTGCGAGCCCTCCCTGGTCGGGAGCCGGCACCATGCTCGGATTGAACAGCGCGCTGGATTCCAGCGAGTACTCGTTGGTGAAATACGAACCCAGCAGCATGCGGCGCGGCTCCGCAATCGGACGGTCGGTCGGCAACAGCGGACGGATCTGCTCGAAACGCTCGCTGAAGATCTGCAGAATCCGCTGGTGCCGCCCGTCGAATTCGGAGAGCACTTCGTCGAGCTTGCGGCCGACAGCCCCGTCATCAAGCAACATCAGGCGCGAAAAAATCGAGATGACGCGCCCGTTGGGTTCGGGGTTCGAGAGGGGCTTGACCACAAGGGCGGGAATGAACGGGCGGAGCAGCACGCGCCGGGAGTCGGGCCCGAGGGTCAGAGGCAGACGCACAACCAAATCTTCCGGGTGGCTCATGGCGAGACGGCGTGCGGGCCGAAGCTGACGGCGGTGTTTTGGAGCATTTTCATTTCTGCGAGGGCGAGAAGGAACGAGAGGGTGGATTCGGCGCCCTGATTTTGA
>CAZGNH010000387.1:0-3442 GCA_964527025.1 uncultured Chthoniobacterales bacterium
TCCCGCTGCGCAATTCCAAAGGCAGCGGCAGATGCAGCGTGCCGTCAGTATCAGGTTCAAGAATTGCGGTGATTGTGCTCATTGGAAAAATTTACCCGACATCGTGAAAAAAGAAAAGCAAACTGCCTTCCTCCTTCCGGCAACCGGATCAATTTGCCGGGCGGATGCGGTAGTTTGAGAGGATGGGGGTGCCGGTGACTTTGCATCCGAGTTTTTTGAGCCAGGAGGCGGTGGCGTGGTTTGAGTTGTGGAAGAGGTGGTAGGGTTCGGAGGGGGAGATGACGACGGGCACGCCGTCTTTGCGGCGGGCCGATTTGCCGGTTTGGAGTGCGGCCCAGTCGCGTTCGAGGGAGGCCTTGAGGGAGGTGACGGCGGCTTTCTCAACACGGATCGAGGCGGTGTGCCGCCCGCCCGAGACGCGCAGAAAGGCCTCGTCCCCGTCCGCCGCGGGGAGTTCGCGGCGCGAACGGGCCGCGGTGCCAAGGCCGGCAAGCGCGCGCAAGCCGGAAACGAGGTCGCGCCGTTCGAGACCGTAGTAGTTCCACTCGCCGAAGCCGTATTCCACCCAGCGTCCGGTTTCATCGGCGGCGGGCAGGGCAAGGCGCGTGTGGCGTTTGTATTCGGTGAGGTGGACGGTCGCCGGCTCGGCCGGATTCCCCGGCGGCGTGATGTGCCAGGCGCATCCGCAAAGAAAAATCCATGCCGCGGCCCCCGCCGCACGAAGGTAGGGACGAGCGGCCCGCTCGTCCGGGTTTTTCCGCCGAGCCGACGAGCGGAGCCGCCCGTCCGTGCCAAAAAATCGGCCCACCGAGTTTCCTCCGGCCCCAGGGTGTCTGAAATTGCGCGCAACACTGCGCCCCGTACCGCCCGTCATGATTCGTAAACCTCCCCGTCAAGGCAGTTTTCGCTCTTGGCGACGATGCAGCTGACCATGGCGTCGCCGGTCACATTCACCGCCGTGCGGACCATGTCCAGCAGGCGGTCAATCCCGATGATGAGAGCGATGCCCTCGACCGGAAGTCCGGCCTGGGTGAGCACCATGCCGAGCATGACGAGGCCGACTCCCGGCACGCCGGCCGTTCCGATCGAGGCGAGGGTTGCTGTCAGGATGACCGTCAGGATGTCGCCGGTGCCGAGGGCGATGCCGTAGGCTTGGGCGATGAAGACGGTGGCGGCACCCTGCATGATGGCGGTGCCGTCCATGTTGATTGTTGCGCCGAGGGGGACC
The DNA here is from genome assembly GCA_964527025.1 of uncultured Chthoniobacterales bacterium. Lineage (GTDB taxonomy): Bacteria > Verrucomicrobiota > Verrucomicrobiia > Chthoniobacterales > Terrimicrobiaceae > CAZGNH01. The sequence goes on from CAZGNH010000387.1 coordinate 1,229, forward strand.
GTGAAGGCGGCGATCGAGTTGGGCACACCGAGCCGTGTTTCGACGGTGCGGAGGGTGACCGGGATGGTTGCGTTGCTCGATGCCGTCGAGAAGGCGAACAGGTGGACTTCGCGCAGTTTCCTGAGAAATACAAACGGGCGCAGGCCGGCGAGAACCCGCAGCAGAACCGGATAGACCACCAGCCCCTGCAGAAGCAGCGCGGCCAGCACAACCGCGAAATACCCCAGCAAAGGCCGGAACGCATCGAGTCCCTCGCCGGCGAAGGTGCGCGCAATGAGGGCAAAGACCCCGTAGGGCGCAAGCACCATCACAATGCCCACAAGGCGCAGAATCACCGCGTTCAAATCCGCGAAGACGGCAAGCACGCGCCTGCCGGGATCTCCCGACATATTGACGGCAAGGCCCAACAGGACAGCGAAGACAATCACCTGGAGCATGTGCCCCTCGGCCATGGCGGCGATGAGGTTGCGCGGGAAGAGGCCGATGAGCACCTCGGTGAGGGGAGGGGGAGCCGCCGCCTCGAATGTGGTGCCGGTCTCGAGGCCGAAGCCGCGGCCGGGTCCGGCAGCAAGCGCCAGCCCCATCGCGAGGCTGATGGCCATGGCGGTCGTCAGCAGGTAAAGCCCCAGCGACTTGGCTCCGATGCGCCCGAGGCGGCGGACGTCCTCGAGTGCCGCCGTCCCGCAGACCAGCGAAACAAAGACCAGCGGCACAACCAGCACGGTCAGCAGACGCATGAACCCCTGCCCGACAACCGCCAGAAGGCCGTTCACCACATGGGCATCGAGAAAGGCGGCTGTGCCATCGCCCTCCGGAACCCATCCGCCATGGAGATTGATGAGAATCCCGATGGCCGCCCCGGCGATCATCGCCGTGAAAATCTGCGTGGTCAGGCGCATGCGAACTCCAGAGTTTCCTGCCCGTGGAAAATTTCGAACAGGACCGGGAGCCCGGAGACTTCTTCGAGGAGGGAGCGGTTGACCGCGGTCGAGGCGTCGTCCGGGCGCGTTTCGCAGTGGTTGAGGACCATGCCGGCGCAGGAGAGCCCGCGGGCGCGCACGGATTCAAGGGTCAAAAGCGTGTGGTTGATGCAGCCGAGACGGTTGGCCACGACAAGCAGGACGGGCAAATCAAACGCGACCGCGAGATCGGCCATGGTGACTCCGGGTGCAAACGGAACCAGCCAACCCCCCGCCCCCTCGACCAAAACCGAATCCCGCGCGCCGGCCACCCGCCCGAACCATTCGACCAACGGGGCGGTCCCGAGCACCGTGCCCTCCGCGCGCGCCGCCGCCAGCGGTGCCAGCGGCGCCCGCAGGTGGATGGGATTGACCTCGTCCAGCGCCAGCACGTTGTCGCAGGCCTCGCGCAAGTGGTGCGCGTCCGCACGGTCGCCGCAACAGACCGGCTTGAGCGCCACGGTGTCCATGCCTGCCGCCCGCAGGGCACGCGCCAGAAGCACGCCCACGCGGGTTTTCCCAACCCCCGTGTCGGTCCCCGCCACAAAGACCCTCATGTCAACCCGCCCAAATCAATCCTCCGCGCATCGCTCCAAAGCTTTTCGAGTCCGTAGTGCCCGCGCTTGTCGCCCTGGAAGATGTGGACAATCACATCGCCGTAATCGAGCACGATCCACTGGGAGGCGGGAAACCCGTCCTCGGAAAGCGTCTTGCGCCCGTGGTCTTCGCGCAGAACCCGGCGGATCTCGGATCCGATGGCCTTGAGCTGCGGCTCGGAGTCGGCCGAGCACACAACAAAAAAATCCGTGAAACTCGAGACCTCCGTCATTTCGAGCGCGACGATGTCCGCGGCCTTTTTTTCGGCGGCCGCCGCCGCGCATGCACGGGCGATCGTCTCCGCGTCAGTCATTGCGGTAAAGTCCAAGCCGTTCGATCAATTCTCCAACTGCCACGGGCACCATATAACGGACCGACCGGCCCTCTGCAACGCGCTTTCGGATTTCCGTCGAGGAAATTTCGATGCGGCGGGCGATGGCCGGATACGGGCACTGGGCCGGGATTCCGTTGCGCGCCAGCACGGCGAAGCGGACGTTGACGCGGAGTTCGTCGATGTCTTTCCATGTGTCGAGGTCGGGCAGGTTGTCGTCGCCGATCAGGTAATGGAGGGTGGCGCGGGGGAATTCCCGGCGGTATTCCCGGACGGTGTCTATGGTGGACGACGGTCCTTCGCGGTGCAGTGCACGAGGATCTGCAC
>CAZGNH010000388.1:0-6710 GCA_964527025.1 uncultured Chthoniobacterales bacterium
ACAAGGCGGGCGCGGAATCGGGGGAGGGCTGTATGAGTGCATACTGTCCGCACCGCGATCCGAGCCCAACGCCGTCCCAGCCTGCCTCCCGCAAGTCGCAGCAGATGGCTTGTGATTTATCCGGGCTAGAGTGGGATCCGCTGGGCGGGCTCCGGGATGATGACTTCTGTTGCCGGGAGTTCGCGATGGAGGCGGAGGTGGAACCAGTCGATTGCCGGACGGTCGCCGTGGACCAGAAGAATTTTTTTGGGTTTGAGGGCGACGGCGTAGTTGTAGAGGCTTTCGCGGCTGGCGTGGGCGCTGAACGAGAACTCGCGGATTTGGCAGCGCAGAGGAACCGGAGGGTGCCGGGCATCAAGGACAACCGGATCTCCGGGAGAGGCCGCCCGGATTTTTCCCGCGGGGGATTCCGGATCCGAATACCCCACAAAAAACAGATGCTGGTTTTCGTCCGGGAGGATTTTCCGGGCGAAGATATTCGAGACCGTGTTTTCAGTCATCATGCCGCTGGAGAGGGCATAGATGCATTTTTTGCGCGGGGAGGCGGAGGCGATGTCGTTGCCTGCGAGGACGTAGGGGGCGATTTCCTGGAGGATTTGGAGTTCGGGGAACTGGCGCTGGGGGTCGTTGGCGAGGGCGTCGTAGAGGGTGGTGATTTTGGTGCTCAGGCCGCCGATGTAGATGGGCAGGGCGGGGAGGCGTCCGTGGAGGCGCATGCGCCAGAGCATGGCGAGGAGTTCCTGGGTTTTGCCAAGGGCGAAGACCGGGATGGTGACGGCGGCGCCCTGTTTGAAGGCCTGCTGGATTTCGTCGGCGAGGCGGCTTTCCTCTCTGGCGCGCGAGAAGCCCGCGGGAGTCGGGGCATCGCCGCGGGTGGTTTCCATGATAAGGATATCGATGCCCGATTCCGGGAAGTCGGCGCCGCGGACAAGCGTCTGGTTTTCGAAATTGACGTCGCCGGTATAGAAGATGGTTTTGCCGCCGAGGCGGAGGGTGACGCCGGCTGCGCCGAGGATGTGGCCGGCGGGGTGGAGTTCGAATCCCACGTCGTCGCGGGACCGCTCCCCCTCGAATGAGAAGGGGGTTTGGCAAGGGCACGGCTGCCATGCCTGGCGCGAGAGTTCGACGCCGCGGTGGGTGAAGAGGGGGTAGTGGTCGAGGCCGCGTTCCTCCTTCTGGCGGGTCATGACATTGACCGAGTTGTGGAGCATGGCATCTGCGATGCGGGCGGTGCCGGCCGTCATGAAGACGCGCATATCGGGATGGTCGCGGGTGAGGAGGGGGAGGGTGCCGACGTGGTCCTGGTGGGCGTGGGAGACAATGCAGGTCTTGCGTCCGGTGTGCGGAATAAGCGAGAAATCCGGGGTGGCGGCGGCCCCCTCGTTTTTCGGGTGCATGCCGCTGTCGAGGATGACCGCGTGGTCCTTGGCGCGGATGAGGAATGAATTGGCGCCGATTTCGACACCCCGCGCCATGCTGACAAACTCCATGGCTTCCTGACTAATCGGCGCGGCACCCGGAACGCACGCACTTTCGCATCCGGGACATCATTTTTTGGCAGGGGCGGCCGGGTTTGCCGGCCGTCCCTTCCATGGATGGGAGAGATGCGGGGCGATCAGGAGATCTGCCTGAGCAGATCGACACAGCGGCACGAGTAACCCCATTCGTTGTCGTACCAGCTCACGAGCTTGAAGAAGTTCGGGTTGAGTTCGATGCCGCTTCCGGCGTCGAAGATGCTCGAGTGGGTGTCGTGGATGAAGTCGCTCGAGACCACTTCGTCGCCGGTGAAGGCGAGGATGCCCTTGAGGTAGGTTTGGGAGGCCTGCTTCATGGCCGCACAGATTTCCTTGTAGCTGGTGGCCTTGGTGGTTTTGACCGTGAGGTCGACGACCGAGACGGTGGGGGTCGGGACTCGGAAGGCCATGCCGGTGAGCTTGCCTTTGACTTCCGGGCAGACGAGGGCGACGGCCTTGGCGGCGCCCGTTGTGCTCGGGATGATGTTGATGGCGGCGCTGCGGCCTCCCTTCCAATCCTTGCGGCTGGGTCCGTCCACCGTCTTCTGGGTTGCCGTGTAGCTGTGGATGGTGGTCATGAGCCCCTCTTCGATCCCGAAGCCTTCCTTGAGGAGGACGTGAACGACGGGAGCGAGGCAGTTGGTCGTGCAGCTTGCGTTGGAGATGATGTTGTGTTTCGAGGCGTCGTATTTGTGGTTGTTGACGCCGATCACGACCGTGATGTCCTCATTTTTGGCGGGAGCGGAGATGATGACTTTTTTGGCGCCGGCGTCGATGTGGCCTTTGGCCTTGGTGGCGTCGGTGAACAGGCCGGTGCATTCGAGGACGATATCGACGCCGAGTTCCTTCCATGGAAGGGCGGCCGGGCCCTCCTTGATTGCAAGGCATTTGATTTTCTGGCCGTCGACGACGAGCGTGTCGTCCTCGGCGACCGATTCGGAAGATTTTTCGCTGTGGACTTCGCCGGCGAAGCGCCCCTGGGTCGAGTCGTATTTGAGAAGGTAGGCGAGGTTGTCGGCGGGGACGAGGTCATTGACCGCAACGACTTTGTAGCCCTGCTTGAGGAGGCCTTGTTCGACGATTGCGCGAAAGACGAGACGTCCGATCCGGCCGAAGCCGTTGATTCCGATGGTAGCCATGGTGTGTGTTTGTTTTGTTGGTTGTTTGGTGTGCCTTTGTGAGCGGGGAATTAAAGAGGGTTCGGGGAGTGCAGTCAACTCCCAAAACCCCGGTGGTGTTTGAGCGTGTGTTCGAGGGCGAGGGAGGCGACGGCGTCGTGGTCCATGCCGGTGGAATCGATGTGGAAGTGGGCGAGTTGGGCGTAGAGGGGTTTGCGTGCTTCGAGGAGTTCGTGGAAGCGGGAGCGGGGGTTGTCCGTTTGGAGCAGGGGTCTGCGGGCGCTGCGGGTGGCGCGTTCGAAGAGGGTGTCTTCGTCGGCATCGAGCCATCCGATCACGCCGATGTGGCGCAGGAGATCCCGGTTGTGCTCCGGGACGACGATTCCCCCGCCCGTGGCCAGCACGATGCCGCACACTCCCACAAGGTCGGCCAGCACCTCCGCCTCGACCGCCCGGAACCCCGCCTCTCCCCGGAGCGAAAAAATCTTCGGGATCGAGAGGCCCTCTTTTTTCACGATGCAGGCGTCCGTATCCATGAGGCGGTGGCCGGTAAGCGCCGAGAGCCTGCGCCCGACCGAGGATTTTCCGCAGCCCATGAATCCCACCAGCACAATGTTCGGAAGCATCCGTTCAACATCTCACAACCCGGCGTGCGCGCGAACCTTTTTGGCCCGTTTCAATCTCGTAGGCGACCCGCTCCCCCTCATTGAGCGAGCGGTAACCGCCGCCCTCGATGTCGCCGAAATGGACGAAGATGTCGGTGCCCGAGGCTGCATCGACAATGAAGCCAAAGCCTTTTTTATTGTCGAACCACTTTACTGTTCCAGCTGGCACGGGCGTGTGTATAAGTCGGAAGTCCGGTTTGGTTGTCTCCGATGCGGGCGCGGGGGCGCAATATTCCAAAGGTGAAGATTTTGTCACAAAGAGCATGACGGCAGTGGTCCCGGGCCGGGAAGGGATTGAAGAAGCCGTGCGGGTTTTGCGCGCGGGGGGTATGGTGGCGTTGCCGACCGAGACCGTGTATGGTTTGGGGGCGCGGGCGATGGATCCGGTGGCGTGTGCGGCGGTCTTCGAGGCGAAGGGTCGGCCGCTGAGTGATCCGCTCATTGTGCATTTGCCTTCCATCGAATGGCTTGGGAGGGTGGCGGAGCCGTCGGAACTTGACCGGGAGCTGGCGGCGGCGTACTGGCCGGGGCCGTTGACGCTGGTGCTGCCCAAGCGGGACTGCGTGCCCGACATTGTGACCGCGGGGCAGGCGTCGGTCGCTGTGCGGGTGAGTGCGCACCCGGTTTTCCGGGAGGTGGCCGGGTTGCTTGGCGGGCCCATTGCCGCTCCCAGCGCCAACCGTTTCGGGCGCATCAGTCCCACACGCCCCGAGCATGTCGCCGAGGAGCTCGGCGGGCGCATCCCGCTCATCCTCGATGGAGGACCCTGTCAACACGGCATCGAGAGCACGATCGTGCGCGTGGCCGGCGGGCGGATCGAAATTCTGCGACGGGGCCCGGTGACGGGCGAGGAGCTTGCGGCTTTTGCGCCACTTGCCGGGGCGGGTGGCGGGGGCGTGGTTCCCGGGTCGCTCAAGAGCCACTATGCGCCGCGGACTCCGTTGCTCCTTGTGGAGGCGGGGGATCCTCCCGGGGCGCGCGGCGGGCGTCGCGGGCTGCTGGCGTGGTCGCAACCGCGCGCGGGGTTTGAGGCGGTGCGGGTTCTTTCTGCCTCCGGCGACCCGCGCGTGGCCGCGGCCAACTTTTACGCAGCCCTGCGTTCGCTCGATGCCGCCGGCCTGGATGTCATCCATGCAGAGCAGCCGCCGCCCGGAGGGCTCGGCGATGCCATCCGGGAACGCCTCGAAAAAGCCGCCGCGGCCGCCGGACGTGACAACCTTCCGCAAACCGGCTAAAGCCATCGACAGCCATGGCCAAAGAAAAAATCAGTTTGAACGACCTCAAACAGGACCGGTCCCTCGAGCAGGACGAATACAAGCGGCAGCTCAAAAAGTATCAGATCGAAATTCTGGGCCGGCAGCTTGTTCTCAAGGAGCGCAAGAAATCGGTGGTGGTGGTGGTCGAGGGGGCCGACGCGGCGGGCAAGGGGGGGGCGATCAAGCGTCTGGTCGAGCGACTCGATCCGAGGCTTGTGCGTGTGTACTCGATTGTCAAACCGACGCCGGAGGAATACGCGCACCATTACCTGTGGCGGTTTTGGAACAAGATGCCCGCATACGGCGAGATGGTGATATTCGACCGTTCGTGGTATGGGCGGGTGCTTGTCGAGCGTGTGGAGGGCTTCTGCACCGAGGACGAGTGGAAGCGGGCCTACCGGGAAATCAACGAGCTCGAACGCACCATCGCCGACGACGGCGCCATCCTCGTCAAACTCTTTCTCCAAATTTCCAAAGGCGAACAACTCGACCGCTTCAAGCGCAGGGAGGCCGATCCCTACAAACACTGGAAAATCAGCGAGGAAGACTGGCGCAACCGGCGCAAGTGGGATGAGCACATTGCGGCCGCCGAGGACATGTTCGAGAAGACCTCGACGGAGGTGGCGGCATGGAACGTGGTTGCGGCAAACTTCAAATGGTATGCGCGGGTGCGTGTGGCGCGTGCCGTGGCCCACAGGTTGCGCGAGGCGCTGGATTGAGGCGGGGGTCAGACGCCGGCGCCGTCTTCGACGACATCCATGGCCGGATCCCGGCCGGGCAGGCGGTGCACCAGCACCTTGTCGATGCGCAGGCGGTCCATCTCGATCACCTCGAACACAAACGCCCCGTCAACGACCTTTTCTCCTTTGACCGGGATGTGGCCCAGACGCGCAAGGAGGAAGCCGCCCAAGGTCGAGAATTCATCCTCTTCCTCCCCCGGCAAAGATTCCAGGATGCCGAGGTGTTCCCGCACCTGGGCGATTTCCAACAGGGCGTCCATGAGCCACGAGCCGTCGTCGTTTCGGAGGGCTTTGGGTTCCTGGTGCTGGCCGCGTTCCGGCAGGTCGCCGACGATGGACATCATCACGTCCTTGAGGGTCACGAGGCCCTGCAGACCACCGAATTCATCGATGACGAGCGCGATGTGTTTGCCGGATTTTTTGAATTCGGCGATGAGGGTTGAGGCGGGCATGGTGGCGGGCACGTAGAGGGGCGGGGTGATGAGGGCGCGGAGCTCGGCGGTGCCGGCGAGCGAGAGGTTGGCCCAGAGGGCTTTGACCGAAACCATGCCGACGACATTGTCTTTGGTCTTGCGGTAGACCGGGAAATGGGAATGGCCGCTGCCGGCGATGCGTCGCCAATTTTCTTCGTCCGGGTCGTCGAGGCAGAGCCAGACGAGGCGCGCGCGGGGGGTCATGAGGTCGTCGGCTGTTTGTTCGTCGAGGTTGAAGACCCCTTCGACCATGAGTTTTTCGGCTTTGTTGAAGACGCCGGTGCTGAGGCCTTCGTCGATGAGGACCCGGACCTCCTCTTCCGAAACGGGGGGTTCGGCCGATTTGCCGACCCCGAGGGCGCCGAGGAGTGCGTCGGTTGAAACGCTCAGCAGGTGGACAAGCGGCCCGGCGGCAACCGAAAATGACTGCATGGGCGCGGCCATGACCGAAGCGATGCGCTCCGGGTGGTTGAGGGCAAGACGCTTGGGAACCAGTTCGCCGATGACAACCGAGAAATACGTGATGATGATGGTGACGGCGGCAAGGACGAGCAGTTCCGCGGACGCGGGCCCCAGCCAGGGAATGCGCGCAAGGGGTTCGGCCAGTGCGCCTGCGATGCGCGCGCCGCCGATCACACCCGAGAGGACCCCGAAGAGCGTGATGCCCACCTGGACGGTCGAGAGGAAGCGTCCCGGTGCCTCCGCCAGTCCGACGGCGAGTTTCGCACCGCGGCTTCCCGCGTCGGCCATGGCCTTGAGGCGGGTTTTGCGCGAGGCAACCACGGCGATTTCGGCCATGGCAAAGAGACCGTTTGCCAGAAGCAGAACGGCGATGACGACGACTTCGATGGTGATGCCCTGCATGGGGTGGTGGATCAGGGGGTCAGCGTCCCGCGGGCGGGCATGGGGGACCGTCCGCGGGAGTGCGGGCGGGTGCCGTGATC
>CAZGNH010000389.1:0-5699 GCA_964527025.1 uncultured Chthoniobacterales bacterium
CGCGCACGGCGGCGGCACCAATATCGCCGCCGCCCTCGAAGCCGCCCTCGAGGGCCTCCGCACCTGCCCCGCCAAACTCAAACACGCGATCCTCCTCTCCGATGGAATCTCGATCCCGGGGCCCATGGAGGATGTCGCCGCCCGCATGGCCGCCGAAAAGATCACCCTCACCACGGTGGCCCTCGGCAGTGACGCCGACGCCGCCCTGCTCGAACGCATGGCCCGCATCGGCGGCGGCAGATTCTACTTCACCTCCTCGCCCGAAGCCGTCCCCCAAATCTTCGCAAGAGAAACCCTCATGGCCGCCCGCCCGGACATCCGCGAGGAACCCTCCTCCGCAATGGTCGTGAATCCCGCACCATTCCTCGCCGGCATCGACATCGCCCCGGCCCCTCCCCTGCTCGGACATGTCATCACCGAAGCGCGACCCGGAGCCGGCGTCTGGCTGGCCACCGGATCGGGAGATCCACTCCTTGCCACATGGCGCGTGGGCCTCGGCCGGGGCGCCGCATTCACATCCGATGCCAGAAATGTCTGGGCATCCGAGTGGACCGGATGGGAGCGTTTCGGGACTTTTTGGGCGCAGGTGCTGCGTGAAATCATGCGCCCGCGCGACCTGCGCTCGTTTCCTGTGCGGATCGAGAGCGAAGGCGGCGGCCTGAGGCTCACGGTCGAGGCGGCCAATGCCGCCGGGCGTCCGCTCACCGGAGTCGGCGGGGAGGTGATTGTTGATCCCCCCGGCGGCAGAGGGTTTCGCCTGCCGTTCAAGCCCGCCGGCCCCGGTCTGCTCGAGGCATGGTGGCCATCGCCCGCCACCGGCACAACCCACACCCTCATCGAACTCACCACCCCCGAAGGCCCCGTCTCCCAATACGCCGGCTCCGCGACCGACTTCCCCGCCGAACTCCTCATGCCACCGGCCAACCGCCCCCTGCTCGAATCCCTCGCCCGACAAACCGGCGGATCCCTTGACCCCGCCCCCGACGCCATCCGCCACGGCTTCCCGCAATCAACAACCGTCGAACTCTGGCCATGGCTCGCAGCCCTCTGCCTGCCCCTCTTCCTGGCCGATGTCTGGCTGCGCAAACACGGCCCCGGACGCCCCGGCCACCGCCGCCAAAGGCCGTAAAGTTCGAGATGTTTGACCAATTTTTTGGGAATTCTTGCGCGGAACCGGGTTTCGAGTTAAGATTTGCTTATGATTGCCCAGAAAGACGCGGTGGCCCGGTTGCTGCGCGATGGCGATCCCGAGACCGTCCGCCTCGTCAAGGAGCAACTCGTCATGGGCGGCGAGGACAATGTCAACGACCTTGAACACCTCGCCACACTGGATGATGAGGCCGTCTCGGGGCACGCCCGCGAGGTCCTCGCCGCCATCTTCGCCCACGAAGCCGAGGATGAATTCGAGTTGCTCTGCCGCTTCTTCAGCGACAGCCTCGATGCCGAACCCGCCCTCTGGATGATGGCCGCCGCCATCGAACCCGACATCGAAATCCGCCAGTTCCAGACCAAAGTCGAGGCATGGGGCCGCCAGTTCGCCGTCCGTGCCTCGAATGCCGTCAGCAGCCGCGAGCGGGTCATCGCCCTGGCCGACTTCATGGCCGGCGACCTCAGCTTCCGCGGCAATGCCGAAAACTACTACTGCGAAAAAAATTCTTTGTTGCCGCGGGTGATCGAGACGCGGGCGGGGATTCCGCTTTCCCTTGTAATGTTGTACCGGATGGTTGCGTTGCGGGCGGGGATGATTGTGGATGGGATCAACATGCCGGGGCATTTTGTGGCGCGGCACGAGGATGTGATTTTTGATCCGTTTCACAAGGGGCGGATCTTGACGCGGAAGCAGTGCGGGCAGATCCTTGCCAAGCAGCACATCTCCATGAAGAGCTGCCATTTGTTGCCGGCGACCCCGCGCCAGACGCTGGTGCGCACGCTGGCCAATTTGCTTTATGTTTACGACCTCAACGGGGATGCCGCCCGTCACGACCAAGTCGCCCACTGGCTGTCTCTGCTCTGCGACGGGGCCTGAAGATTTGTCCGCGGGTTTGCCCTCCGTTCCCCGCACCCCCTCTTCCGCGTGACCGTCGAAATCCTCAACACCGGCACCGAGTTGCTGCTCGGCGATGTCGTCAATTCCCACCCGGCGGCGATCTCCGAACGCCTTGCGACATGCGGTCTGCGTGTTGCGCGACAGACCGCCGTGCCCGACGGTCCGGCCATCCGGGAAGTCCTCGGGGAGGCGGTCGGGCGCTGTGACCTGCTTTTTGTGACGGGGGGTCTTGGTCCGACGACCGACGATGTGACGCGGGAGGAGGCGGCCGGGTTGCTGGGGTTGCCGTTGGATCCGAGCCCCGAAGTTGAGGATGCGATCCGGGCGCGTTTCGCGGCGCGCGGGAGGGAGATGCCTGCACGTGTGTTGCGGCAGGCGATGGTTCCTCGCGGCGCGCGGGTGCTTCCCAATCCCCACGGGACCGCTCCGGGGCTGTATCTGGAACCGGGTCCGGCCGGCGGCGGGCGCGTTTCGCCGCACATGTTTCTATTGCCCGGGCCGCCGCGCGAACTGCTGCCGATGCTGGATGCGCATGTAATGCCCGTTGTGCGCGGGCTTTGCGGTGGAAGGGTTTCGTGGCAGCGCCGGACTTACCACGTAACCGGCATGGGGGAGAGTCTTGTCGAGGCCATGGTCGGGTTGGCTTTGACCGGGCGCGGGGATATCGAGGTCGGCTACTGCGCGCGCCCGAACGAAGTGGACCTGCGCCTGATTGCCGAACCGTGCGTCCTCGACGAGATCGACCCCGCGGTGTTTGCCGCCCTCGGAGACCACCTCATGACAATCGGGACCGAACGCATCGAGGAGATCGTTGTGCGCGGGCTCGTCCGCCTCGGACGCACGGTCGCGACAGCCGAGTCGTGCACCGGCGGAATGCTTGCCAACCGCCTCACCGACGTGCCCGGCGCCTCGCGCGTCTTCCGCCTCGGCCTTGTCACGTATGCGGACGAAGAAAAGACGGCGCGCCTCGGCGTGCCGGAAGATCTGATCCGGCGCGAGGGGGCCGTGAGCGCCACGGTCGCGGAGGCGATGGCGGCGGGGGTGCTGGCTCTTTCCGGGGCCGACTTCGCCCTCTCTCTCACCGGAATTGCAGGCCCCTCGGGAGGCTCGCCGGAAAAACCCGTCGGCACGGTCTTCGCCGGTTTCGCCGGCAGGGGGATCCACCCCCGCGCTCAACACCTCTTCTTCCCATCGGACCGCGCCACGTTCAAACACCTCGCCACCCAATACGCCCTCGACACCCTCCGCCGCCACCTCACCGCGGCAACATCACGTGTTTGAAACGGGAAGTTTGTGGACCTCTCGATCGAGAAGTTCCATGTCGGTGAAAGCGGAAATTTCCAGGATTTCGGCGGTGCGCGAACCTTCATCCCCGGCCAGTTCGACGCGCTCGCCGGCCTTTTTCCCGAGAAGTGCCTGCCCGATGCCCGCCTTGTACGAGACGATGCCAAGCGCGGGGGCGCTGTCCCATGCCCCGAGGATTGAATAGGTTTCTTCGCCGCCGTCCTCAAAGCGGAGTTTGACGACGGTGCCGATGGACACCTGTGCGGTGTCGGGGGTTTCGAAGTTGGTTCCGCGCGCGTGGGCAAGGTCTCGCTCGGCCTCTGCGCGCCGGCGCATCAGAACTCGCTGCTGCTCCTTGGCGGCCTTGAAACCGAAATTTTCCCGCAGGTCGCCCTGCTCGCGGGCCATGGCGATGTCCCGGGTGTTCTGCGGGATTTCGACATTCACGAGATGTTCATGGGCGGCCTTGCGGCTCTCGAGGCTGGCCCACGAGACGGTGAGCGTCAAATCCTCCGTCTTCCCGCCCTTGTCCCCGCCAACCATGGACTGCATTTCGGGGTAGAGCTTGATGATGCGGCCCAGCAGGGATCGCTTGTTGAGGTCGTCGTAAACGGGTGTGAGCATCAGGCGGCGCATCGCGTCACGGATGGCATCGGGACCGGCCCCCGAGAGGATCTGGCCGAGCAGGTCGCGGTCATCGAGCAGGAGGTCGCGGAGGCGCGAAGTGCGCTTTTCGGCGAGCATGTCGCGTTCGAGGGCGCTGAAGACGGCGTTGAGGAGGTTTGCATTGAAGAGCTCGGGGAAATTGGCTCCGCGTTCTTTGCAGATCCAGATGAGGGCTTCCGAGGAGATCGATCGGTCGGCCAGCCAGCGCGCAAGGGCGGTGCGGATGGCGTCGGTTTGCCCGCGGCGTTCAAGGAGTTTGACGATTTCCGGCAGGAGGCGGGCGGGGGCGGTTTTGGCCAGGCCGAGGGCGTCCTCGACCCACCGGTCCCCGAATGCCCCGGGGAAGTGGTCGAGCGCGCGTTTTTGTTTGGCCGCGGGCAGCGCCGCGAAAAGTTCGGAGATACGCTCCCGCTCCGCCTGCAGAATGTCGGCAACCAGAGGCGCGCTCTCGCCGCGTCCGAGCGCCTCGTGCCGCGCAAGGATTTCATCGCGCGCCAGAAGGAGCTCGAGCGCCTGCGCCGCCTGCAGCCGGCTTCCCTTGCGCGCCGCCGCCTCGATCTGCTGCGCAAGATCGCCCAGTTCCCCGACCTCGCGCGAAAAATCGTCCAGCGAGCGCGTGATCGAGTCCAGCGCGGATATCTGGTCTTTCATGAAGCGCGCCCCGCGGAACTTTTCGAGGAGCGATTTGGTCTGCGAGACCGGTGCCTCAAGCAGGACAACCGGCTCGCTCTTCTTCGTGGGGAGCTGGAAACACCCGTCGGCCTTGAGCTTCTTTTGCGTCTGCCCCCACCACTTCCGGAAGGCGGTTGTCTCGAATACCTCCGGCACAAGCGCCGCCCCGATGCGGTCCACGGTCGCCGCCCCCCCAAGATCGCCCAGGATCGCCCGCACAAGAGCGACAGGTTCTTCTTTGGCCTGCCGCCTGACGGCTTCCGGGTCGGCGGCCTTGCGCGCAAGGATGTGGGAGTCGGGGATATGGCGCAGGGTTTCGGCCGCGTAGGCGAGCTGCATCGCGTGGTTTGTTTTGCCTTGGAAGTCCACATGGATCCGGTCGGCAAGAAGATCCCATTGCGCGACACGCCCGAAGCCCCAGCTCTTGTGCTCACAGAAAGCGCCGGGTGCGAGGCGTTCAATGGCATTGGCGGCTTTGGCGGTGAGAATTCCCGAATCGATGGCTTGCTGAAGATCTTCTTGCATGGTGTGTTTGATATATTGGCAGACGGCAGTTATAGAGGCAGATCAACCGCCATGGCAAGGGAGCTTCCGTGATCTTTACCGCACTGACTTTCAACATGCAGAATGCCGAACCATGGAATGGCGGCGCAGAGACCCACCCGGAGCCCGACATCGACGGCACCATCGCCTTCCTGCGCTCCAAACCGGCCGACATCCTCTTCCTACAGGAAGTCGAACGCGGATTCGACGGCGGCAGACAAATCCACCCGCCGCCCAACTTCAGCGCGCTCGAAACCGCCCTGCCCGGCCACCACTCCCTCTTCGAATACCCGGACCCCAATCCCGAAGAACTTCCCTTCGGCCTCGGCTTGGCCATTTTTTCGCGCTTCGCACTCTCGGGTGCATGGAGGGAGGATTTGCCCGCGCCCGACTGCCCGTTCGAATTCGGCGGGCACATGCGCAAGCCCTCCCGGCGCCTGCTCATCGGGGCGCGGGCCGACGTATGCGGAAAACCCCTCCACCTCCT
>CAZGNH010000390.1:0-2501 GCA_964527025.1 uncultured Chthoniobacterales bacterium
CGCATCCTCGAACCCGCTCTCCACCCCGGAAAAATTCGCAGAAGCCCCCTGTCCACACGCCGCACCACACCCCGCGGCCATCAATGAAAAAATCACGCCGCCCAACCGGTTCACCGCCTCACCTCCGATACTTGCACCCCTCTTCCGTCCGGCAGGAACCCCGCCAACTCAAGAGAAAAAACTTTCCGGGCATGCAGTCGCCTCCCCCCAGCCGAACGATTCGCACGCGATCGGGCCGACTCAAACCCATGCGGCGGGGTGAAGTCCGCGTCGAGGAGAGTCAAGTGCAGGCCCGGGAAAACCTCTTGAGTTTGTAGTGGAGGGTGCGGCGGCTGATTCCGAGGTGTCTGGCGGCGGCGGCTTTGTTGCCGTGGCAGCGGTCGAGGGCCTGCCGGATGAGGACGTCTTCGGCGCGGGCGAGGGTCATTTCCGCAAGAGGCGGGGTGCTGTCGGAAGGCGGCGCGGGTTCGAGGTGTCCGGGCAGGTGTTCGGGCAGCAGGAGGCGCGCGGGGGTCAGGAGAACCATGCGCTCAATGGCGTTGCGGAGCTGCCGGACATTGCCCGGCCACGGAAACACCCGCAAACGCTCCTCAAGCCGCGGGGAGACGCGCTTGGGAGGGCGGCGGTGCCGGGCGCAGAAGTGGGCGACAAACGAGGCGGCGAGACGGACGATATCCTCGGGGCGCTCGCGCAGGGTGGGCAGCGTGATCATGATGACATTGAGCCTGTACAGGAGATCCTCGCGGAACGATCCGCTCCGGCAGGCATCTTCAAGAAACCGGTTGGTGGCGGCAATGATACGGGCGTCGGCACGGACGGTCTTGGCGCTGCCAACCGGGCGGTAGATGCCATCCTCGAGCACACGCAGCAAATCGGCCTGTCCGAGTGGTGAAAGGTCGGCGATCTCATCCAAAAACAACGTGCCCCCGCGGGCAAGCGCAAACCGCCCGGGTTTGTCGGCGACGGCCCCGGTGAACGCCCCGCGCACGTGCCCGAAAAATTCCGACTCGAGGATGGTGTCCGGCAGGGCCGCGCAGTTCACCGCGACAAACGGCCCCTGCGAACGCCCGCTGCGCTCGTGCAGAAGCCGCGCCACCAGCTCCTTGCCGGTCCCGCTTTCCCCCTGGATCAAGACCGTTACGTCGGTGTCCGCCACACGCTCGATGATTTCCTGGATCGCGCGGATTTTCGGGCTTTCACCGGTCAGGATGTTGGGCCGCAGGCTCCCGCGCAGCCGCTTGAGGATTTCGGGATTTTCCGCCAGCACAACCTGCTGTTCAATTGCCCGCCGGACGGATTCCACAAGCTGTTCGCGCGCGCACGGCAGCGGCAGGCAGTCAAAGGCCCCCCGGCGCACCGCATCCATCGCCATCCGTACGTTCGCCTCAGCGCTCACAAAGATAAACTGCGTGTCCATGCAGATCCCCTGCAGGCGCTCCATCACCCCCGAACTCCCCGGCCCCGCCGTCTCAATCGCCGGCTTGATCACGACATTGGGAACATCCCGCGCCGCCGCCTCCATCGCCGCCTCCACCGAACGCACCCCGGTCACCCGATACCCCTCACCCCGTAAAACCCCCCCGAACTCCAACGCAAATCTCCGCCCGGGATCAACCAAAAGCACATGCACGCGGGTCAGCTCCATGGGAAATTTTTGCTCTTGCTCCAAAAAAATGCGAGCATTAATTGCACTTATTCGTTTCGTTTTTTGGAAACCCGGTTGGCGTTTGTATTTTATATGTTGCTTTTTTACAATAACTTATGCCGCAGGAGCGCATGTTTGGCACGCCCCCTGCGAACAGAAAACCCGCCATGCATGATATCCAAAAAATTACCAAATCCCTCAAGAGACTGAACGATTTGGAGGCGCGCCCGTCGTCGGTTTGGGTTGGAGCGCTGACCGAGCGGGAGCGCCGGTTGGCGGTCGAGCGGGCGCGGCAGGGGTTGCCCACAGCGCTGCTTGGTCACCACGACCGGATGATTGCGCGGGGCAAGAGGAGTCTGGCCACGGTGCGCAACGGGGTTTGCGGCGCATGCCACATCCGGCTGCCGATCGGTCACCGGAGGGGGGCGGTCCCGGGCGGGGATTTGGATGTCTGCGACAATTGCGGGGTCTTCATCGAATGGGAAGTCCCCGCCCCCGTGCCACCCCCGCACGAACCGCTTGTCCCCACCGTCCGCCGTCGTCCCGGACGCAAAAAACAGCCCGCCTGATCCGCCCGGCCGTGGGGCGGAGCAAATTCTCCCTGCAAGAATCCGCCGGAGCCGGAGGCGTCCCGGTTCAGTAGCTCAGGCGGACACCCGCGTTGGCCCAAACGACATTCTCCTGCCCGATGTCGCGGAGAGCCGTCATGGCCACGCTGTAATGCACACCGCCGAACAGATCGACATGGCTCCCGAGAGCCCATGTGAGTTCGACGCCGAACTGCCAGTTGTTCCACCCGTAGTACGAGCGTGTGTTGTATCCGAAATTCAAGCCAAGGAGGGTGTAGGGTTGGATG
>CAZGNH010000391.1:0-2675 GCA_964527025.1 uncultured Chthoniobacterales bacterium
CGATGCTGCGGGGGTTTCTGGCGGCATGCGGGGGCGGGGTGCCTCCTGCATTGCGGAGTTTGTTTGTGGGCGGGGAGGCATTGCCCGGGGATCTGGCGCAAGAGGTCATGCGTGTGCTTCCGGGTTGTCGGCTTCATCATTTTTACGGGCCGACGGAGGCCGCGATTGCGGTGACGCATCACGAGTGGCTTCCGGGTTCGACGGGGGTTCCGCCCATTGGGAGTGCGCTTGGGGACAGTGTGATCGAGCTGAGGGACGGGCAGGACGACGGTGAGGGCGAAATCTGGATTGCGGGCACGCAGCTTGCGCGGGGCTACCACAACCGTCCGCAACAGACTGCGGCGGCGTTTGTGACCGACCGTGACGGGCGGCGGTTTTACCGGACGGGAGATCTTGCCAGGCGGCGCGGGGATGGATCGCTGGTCTTTTTGGGAAGGCGGGACCGCCAGATGAACGTTGGAGGCGTACGGATCGAAGCTGGGGAGATCGAGGCGTGCCTTGCGCGGGTTCCTGGGGTGGAGGCGGCGGTGGCCGGGTTGTCCTCTGCGGGTGCGGGGGCGGGGCGTCTGACAGCATGGATCCAGAGGCGTCCGGGAGCCCAAACAGGCGCGGAGGAAATACGCGCCCTGCTCGCGGAAACCCTTCCGCCGGGCCTGATCCCTTCGCGATATGTCTGGATGGACGCCTTCCCGCGCACCGCATCGGGAAAAATCGACCGGGAGGCCCTTCCTGCCCCTGCGCGGCAACGCCCGCTTCCGGATGCGACCCATGTGCCGCCGGCAACCGCCAGCGAAAAGAGGCTCGAGGAAATTTGGCGCGCGCATTTGGATCTCGAGTGTGTGGGGATTGATGATGCGTATTTCGAGCTTGGGGGTGACTCGCTGGGTTTGATGAACCTGCGGGCGGCGGTTGCTGCGGCCTTTGGGTGCGACCTGCAGGTGGCGGATTTTTTTGACCGCCCGACGATCCGCCTGCTCGCGCAAAAACTGGATGAGACGGGGGCCCCGGGGGCCGTTGCGGACAGCGAGGCGCGTGCCGCCGCCGGACGCCTCGCACGAGCGCGCAGGAAGCCATGAACACTGCCATTGCAGTGACCGGTCTTGCCGGGAGGTTTCCGGGTGCATCGAACCCGCAGGAGCTTTGGCGCAATCTGGTGCACGGCGTGGATGCGGTGTCGCGCTTCCGGCCCGGGGAGCTCGAGTGGGCCAATGCATCCGGGGAGGGGTGTGTTGGTGCCCGCGGGATTTTGGAGGATGCCGACCTGTTTGATGCGGGCTTCTTCGGCATTTCACATCTTGAGGGCGCGGCGATGGATCCGCAGCACCGGATTTTCCTCGAGTGCGCGTGGGAGGCTCTCGAAGACGCCTCCTGCGATCCGTTCCGGTTTGGCGGGTTGATCGGGGTCTTTGCCTCCGCGGGCATGAATTCGTATTTGCCGTTGATGTGCGCGCGGCCGGGGTATGCGTTGCGCTTCACGGGGCTGCTGCAGGCGGGCGAGCAGGCGGTCTATCTTGGCAACGACAAAGACTACCTGCCGGCACGTGTTGCGCACCGCATGAATTTGCGCGGTCCGGCTGTTGCGGTGCAGTGCGCGTGTTCCTCGTCCTTGGTGGGCGTTGCGATGGCCTGCGACAGCCTGCTTTCCCACCAGTGCGATGCGGCTTTGGCGGGCGGGGTCTCGGTCAGCTTCCCCCAACGGCGCGACTACCCGCGGGTGCCGGGCGGGATGCTCTCCGATGACGGGGTTCTGCGGGCCTTCGATGCGGGGGCCAACGGGACGGTGTTCGGGCATGGCGCGGGCGTGGTCGTTCTGCGCCGGCTGGCCGATGCCCTGCGCGAGCGGGACACCATCCGCGCCGTCATCCTTGGCACGGCGGTCAACAACGACGGCGCCGCGCGGGCGGGATTTATCGCGCCGGGGGTCGGGGGCCAGACGCGCGTGGTGGCCATGGCCCAGGCCGCGGCGGACATCCGGCCCGGAGACGTCGGCTACATCGAAGCCCACGGCACGGGCACGCCCCTTGGAGATCCCATCGAGGTCGCCGCGCTCAATGCGGCATTCCGCGGCCGCGGGGACACGACCACCGGCCGGTGCCCCATCGGCAGCCTCAAAACCCACGTGGGCCACCTCGATGCCGCGGCGGGAGTCGCCGGGCTCATCAAGACAATCCTGCAGCTCGAAAACGAATCCATCCCGGCCCTGCTGCATTTCAAGAGCCCGAGCCCCGCGATCGATTTTGCGGGAGGCCCGTTCGTGCCGTGCTCGGAAACCCTTGAGTGGCCGCGCGGGGAAAAGCCGCGCATCGCGGGTGTCACGGCACTGGGCGCCGGCGGCACCAACGCACACGTGATTGTCTGCGAAGCCCCGGCTCCCCGCCGCACCCCGTGCCGCCCGCAACCGCACATCCTGCCCCTCTCCGCCCGCACCGCAACGGCCGTGCGCGCCATGGCCGCGCGGCTCGCGGATTTTTTCGATGAGCACCCGGAAACGGATTTGGCCGACGCGGCCTTCACCCTGCAGGAAGGCAGGGCCGTCTTCCCCCACCGGCTCGCCGTGGTCGCCTCCGGTGCCGGTGAAGCCGCGCGGGCACTGCGCACCGCAAAACCGGTCGAAGCGGGAGCGCAGGCCGATGACAATCCATTAGAGCCGGCAGGTGACCGCGCGGCGATGCTCG
>CAZGNH010000392.1:0-1775 GCA_964527025.1 uncultured Chthoniobacterales bacterium
TGACGGCGGCGTGGGTCGGGGCGGTGTCGGCGAGCATTTTTTGCAGGGCCTTGGTGAAGCCGAAGATGGCGTTGGTGGGTTGGCCGTCGGGGCCGGTCAGGCCGCGGATTGCGAAGAACGACCGGTAGAGGTAATAATTTCCGTCAACGAGGAGCAGGCGCATGGTCTTTCCGGAAGATTTCACGGATCGGGTGTTCGTCGAGGACATTCGGTGCGATACCGCCGAATTTGTCGGGGTCGTAGAGTTGGATGCCGACGTAGTAGTAGAGGGGGGCGATGGGGGCGCCGGTTTGGAGGAGGTGGGATTCGGCGTTGCGGAGGATGGCGTTGCGTTTGTGGGGGTCGGGTTCGCGGGCGGCGTCGGCGATGAGGGTGTCGTAATGTGTGCTGCTCCATCCGGTGCGGTTGTTGCCACCGCCGGTGAGAAACATATCGAGGAATGTGTTTGGGTCGGGGTAATCTCCGACCCAGCTCGAGCGGGCGATCCCATAGTCGAGGCTTGAGAGGGAATTGAGGTAAACCTTCCATTCCTGCCGAGCAAGGTCGACGGTCACCCCGAGCTCGCGCCTCCACATGTCCCGCAGCTCCACGGCAATCGATTCGTTCTGCTGGCTCTCGTTGAACAAATACCTCACAAAGGGAAACCCCCGCCCGCCCGGATACCCGGCCTCCGCGAGCAGCGCCCGCGCCCCTTCGGGATCGTAAGGCAAACCCTCCGGCCCCTCGTAGCCCTCGATGCCCGGCGGCACAAAGGCCCCCGCGGGCAGTTCCCCCGCCCGCGTGATCTTTTCGACGATCACGTTTTTATCCACCGCCATTGCAAAGGCCTTGCGAACCCGCGGGTCGTCGAACGGGGGTGCCGCACAATTGAAGCGCAGGAAATAGACCCCAAGGAACGGGGCCGAGTGGAAATCCCGGCGGCCCCGCAGCTCGTCCATCAGCGCAATCGGCGCCAGCCCCTTGTCCATCACCAAATCCGCAAGGCCGCTCTCATAAAAATTGAAGGCAACCGAGTCCTTCGCAATCGGCAAAATATCCACTGTTTCGAGGGCGACCGCGTCGCGGTTCCAGTAGCGCGGGTTTTTGCGGAGCCGGATCCGGTCGTTGATGCGCCATTCTTCGAGGAGGTAGGCGCCGTTGTTGATCATGTGGCGGGGTTTGACCCAGTCGTCGCCGACTTTGTCGATGAGGGCGGTCGGGACGGGGTGCAGGGTCGGGAAGGCGCAGAGATCGAGGAAGTAGGGGGTGGGGCTCCCGAGGGTCACAACGAGTGTGCGGTCATCTTCGGCCCGCACGCCGACCAGCGAAAAGTCGTCGATGGCACCGGAGGCATAGGCGGTGGCATTTTTGACCGGCTCGAACATGTAGTTGTATTGCGAGCCGGTCGAGGGGGTCAGGGCGCGTTTCCACGAGGCCACGAAGTCGTGGGCGGTGAGGGGAGTCCCGTCGCTCCACTCCGCATCCCCGCGGATGTGGAAGGTATAGACCGTGCCGTCTCCGGAAATTTCCCAGCGTTCCGCCATGCCGGGTCCCGGACGCCCGTGCCGGTCAAACGCGCACAATCCCTCGAAGAGCGCGTGGACGATGCGCCCCTCGGGCTGGCCGGTGATGATGGCAGGATCGAGGGTTTCGGGTTCCGCCCCGTTGATGAACACGAGATTGGCGCGGGGGGCGCCGGGTCCGCAGCCCGCGAGCACCGCCAGCAGAAGCAGAACACACGCGGCCCCGGGCGCGGGCGGGGGGGGGGGGGCCCCCCCCCCCCCCCCCTTGGGGAA
>CAZGNH010000393.1:0-4002 GCA_964527025.1 uncultured Chthoniobacterales bacterium
AGCTGCTTGCGGCGGAGGCTTGTGGCGTTCATAGATGGGGATTATGAAATGCGCGTTTTTGGGTGCGGGCAAAATGGCGTCGGCGTTGGTCCGGGGGATATTGCGGGCCGAATTGTGTGCGGCGCGGGATGTGACGGTTTCGGATCCCTCGGTTGGGAACCTCCGGAATTTGTCGGAGGCCAATGGTGTGCGGACGGCGGCCTCGAATGCGGAGGCTGCCGCAGGCGCGGATGTGGTTGTGTTGTGCGTCAAGCCCGCTGATGCGCTCGGGGCTTTGCGTGAGGCGGGGGATGCGCTGCGCGACAGGCTGCTTGTTTCGATTGTGGCCGGTTTGCGGACGGGGGTGTCGGCCGGGGCGGCCCCGGGGTGCCGGATCGTGCGTGCGATGCCAAACACCGCTGCGATGGTCGGACGGAGTGCGACGGCCATTGCCTCCGACAGCCCCGCGACGCAAGAGGATCTCGCCCTTGCCGACACGCTGTTTTCCTCCGTCGGTTCGGTTGTGCATGTGGCCGAGGACCAGATGGATGCGATCACGGGGTTGAGCGGCAGCGGTCCAGCCTATGTGTATTTGATGCTCGAGGCCCTGTGCGACGGGGCGGTTGCGGCGGGACTGCCGCGCCATCTCGCCTCCTCGCTGGCCATCCAAACTCTCGCCGGCGCGGCGGAAATGGCCTCATCGACCTCCGAGCACCCGGCGGTCCTCCGGGAAATGGTCACCAGCCCGGCCGGGACGACGAGCGCAGGATTGATGGCACTTGAGCGCGCGGGGGTGCGGCATGCTTTTGCGGAGGCGGTCCGTGCTTCGGCGGCGCGCGCGGCGCAGCTTGCCATCGATTAGACGATGCGCCGCTTCGCACTTGCCATGGTGGCACTCTGGCCGTGGGTGGCGGCCATGGCCGGGGATCCGGCTCCCGCCGCCGAACGGTTTGTGCCGGAAATCGCCAGTGACGCCGCCATCGAAGGCAACGAAGCGTTTGTCGCAGGCGATCTTGCGCGCGCCCGCACGGCCTACACACGGGTGCTCGAACTTGTTCCCGGCAACCTTGTCGGGCTCGTCAACCTTGGGGTCGTCGAGTTTGCGGACGGAAACTTCGCGCGCGCGGAGGAGTTGCTGCTCGAGGCTGTGCGCACGCGCATCGAAACCGCACCCGCATGGCTGACCCTCGGCATCATCTACATGGACCAAGGGCGGCTCAACGAGGCGCTTGCAGCGCTCACCCAGGCCACCCTCTATGATCCCGGAAACCCGCGCGCCCGGAATTACCTCGGCGTTGTGATCGGCCGCAAGGGGTGGCTTGACGGGGCTCAAAGCGAGCTGCGCAGGGCCGTCGAAATCGATCCCTCCTACAGCGACGCGCACTTCAACCTCGCGTATTTTTACCTCGAACGCAAACCGCCGCTCGTCGAACTCGCCCGCCGTCACTACCTGCGCTCCCTCGAACTCGGCGCCGCCCCCGACAAGGAAATCGAAGCAGAAATCCAAAGGCTGCTTGAGGCGTCCAAACCAGAGAGCCCTTGATCTTTGACCTCCCCGCGGCTTGATTGCCGTGCTCTTATGGCCACCAGGCCCCTTCAATACGCCACCATCTTCCTCACGGTCTTCATCGACGTGCTGGGTTTCGGCATCGTCATCCCGGTGCTCCCGATCTACGCCGAGCACTTCGGGGCCTCGCCACTGGAAATCGGGGGCATCGTCGGCATTTTCTCGCTCATGCAATTTCTGCTGGCGCCGTTTTGGGGCCGTTTGTCCGATCGCTTCGGGCGCAGGCCGATGTTGCTTGTGGGGATGGTGGGGACGGTGGCCGGGTATTTGCTTTTGGGGTTTGCGGGTTCGGTGCTGGCGTTGTTTGTGGCGCGGCTTGTGGCCGGGGCGGCGGGTGCGAACATCGGAGTTGCGCAGGCCTATCTGGCGGATCTTTCGACGCCCGAGAACCGGGCGGGTGCGATGGGGTTGTTGGGGGCGGCTTTTGGCATGGGGCTTGTGTTCGGGCCGGCGCTGGGCGGGTGGGCGAGCGAGCTTTTCGGCTATGCGTCCCCGATGCTGATTGCCGCGGGGCTGGGTGTGGTGAACCTGGTTTTTGTCGCGATGTTTCTGCCCGAGAGCCACCGCGGAGGCGTTCAGGAACCGCACGCGGGTCTCCTGCGGGGCCTTGCCGACCACGTCCGCGGGCGGCAATATGTGTGGAGCATCGCGGCTTACTTCTCGGTCATCACCGGCTTTTCCATGCTCACCACCATTTTGGCGCTGTATGTTTCGCACCGCTTCGGGCTTGGTCTTGCGCAGACGGGCGGGATTTTTGCGGGCATGGGGCTGTTGGGGGCTGTTGTGCAGGGTGGATTGACCGGGCGGCTTGTGAAGCGGTTCGGGGAAGCGGGTCTGGCGCGGACGGGCACCCTCCTGATGGCAGCGGGTTTGGCGGGTCTGGCCGTGGCGGGAACGGTCGCCCTGATGGTTTCGATGGCATTTCTTGCAGCCCTCGGCAACAGTCTCCTCATGCCTTCCCTTACGTCGCTTGCGTCGAGGGCCGCCGATCCCGAGTGGCAGGGTCGCGCCCTTGGCGTTCTCCAATCCGGAGGCAGCCTTGCCCGCTTCCTCGGCCCCATGACCGCCGGAGCCCTCCTTGCCCTCGAATCCGGTTCCTCCTCAGCCTACGGAACCCTCACCCTCGTCACGGCCTCCGCCATCCTCGCCGTCTCCTTCTTTGTCACGCGCGGACTCACCCGCAGCCTCGAATGCCCCGCCCGCTGATCATGGAATTTTGCCCCGGCATTTACGAGCATGCGGCGGCCCTCATCGGGAGGCGCCCGTGGGAGGTTTCGCGTTCCCGGGACCTTCTGGTTGAAGCGCATGCGGGCGCATGGCGCCGTTACGGGCAGCGGCTTGTGGTCGTTGGGGTGGATGTTTACAACATCGAGCCCGAGGCCCATGGAGCGTTGGTGACCGAGCCGGCCGGCAACAATGTGCCCGCAATCGCAAGACACCCCTTCGAAGAGCTGGAGGATTTGACCGATCTGCCGGATTTTGACACGGGGGCCGGGCGCATTCCCGAAATTCTCGGTGCGGCGGCGGATCTCGTGACCACGTGTGCCGGCGCGGAGGTGCGTGTGCCGGTGTGCGGCCCCATGGCGTTTGCGGGCGGGCTGTTGGGGATGGAAAACCTGCTGGTCGGCCTGCTTGAGGATCCGGAGACGGCCGAAGCGGCCATGGCAAACCTCGTCTCCCACCAGACGGAATACCTGCGGGCCATCCGGGAAGCCGGAGCGCGCCCGGTTTTTTTCGAGTCCGGCGCGACACCGCCGCTCCTGCCGGTGACCATGTTCCAAGACATCGAAGCGCCCGCCCTCGGGAGTCTCTTTGATGTGGCAGAGGCGGTTTTTGGCGAGCGCCCGCCGTGCATCATCGGGGGCGAGGCCGCCCCCATCGCACCGGCCTTCCTCGAAGCCGGGCCGGGCTATGTCATCGCCCCGTCGGAGACCGACCGGGCGGCATTTCTGGCCGCAGCCGGGCCGCACCCGCAAATCCATGTGCGGGTGAACATGCCGGCGACCCTCCTTGCCGGTGGCGCGGCATGGCCGGAGATCGAGAGCGGGGCCCTGCTGGCAATGAACCTTGCGGCCGAACGCCCGAACACGTCGGTCGGTTGCGGTGTCGTGCCCTTCGAGACCGACCCCGCTCTGCTTCTGCGCCTGCGCGATTTCATCCAAACTCCCCCGGCAACCATACACACACCATGAAGCACACCGCACAACCCGAAATCCTCACCACGACCGTCGGCTCCTATTCGCCCATTGACTGGCTTGCGGCCATGCCCAGCGAACAGGCCGTCCTCGACGCCACGTCGGTCGTTGTCTCAACCCAGCGCCGCGCGGGCATTGACCTGCCAACCGACGGCGAACTCTACCGCTTCGACCTGAACCACCCGGACACCAACGGCATGATCGAATACTTCATCTCCAAGATGGGCGGGATCTCGACGGAGGTGGGGCTCACCGACGCCC
>CAZGNH010000394.1:0-9760 GCA_964527025.1 uncultured Chthoniobacterales bacterium
CCTAATCTTAATCGTAATCCTAATCGTAATCGAATGATGCCGAGAAGATTACGATTACGAACACGATTACGATTACGAGCCGCTGGTTTCTAAACTTAGCGCCATTCGGGACAGACCCCCATTGCGCTGTTTCCAGAATTAAAGCGACGGACGCCTCATCGAGGCGTCCCCTGCCGCCTGCCGGCGCTCGCAGGGGGCGTTCAGGGGTCGCGGACGACGACGTTGATGAGCTTGCCGGGGACGAGGATGGTTTTGACGATGGATTTTCCGGCGGTGGCCTCGGCAACTTTGGGGGCTTGGAGGGCGGCGGCGAGGAGGGTGTCTTCGGGGGCGTCTTTGGGGGCGCGGATGCGGTCTTTGAGTTTGCCGTTGACCTGGACGATGAGTTCGATTTCGCGATCTTCGAGGAGGGCGGGATCGAAGGCGGGCCATGGTTGGGTTGTTGCGCGGCCATCGAAGCCGGGGAAGGCGGCGGCGGCGAGCCGGTGCCAGAGTTCGTCGCAGAGGTGCGGGGCGAAGGGGCTCAGGAGGGTGAGGAGGGTGCGGAGGGCGGGGAGGGGTTTGGGACGGGCGTTGACGAATGCGTTGGTGCAGATCATGAGCTGGGCGATGGCGGTATTAAAGGCCATGGCATCGAGATCTTCGGTCACCTTTTTGATCGTCTGGTGGAGAACACGCGCTTGGGAGGCGGTCGGAGCGGATTCTTCAAGGTCGTCGGCGGGGATCCATACGCCGTCGCTGTCTTCCTTCATGGCGAGGCGCCAGACGCGCGCAAGGAACCGGTGGACGCCCTCGACGCCCTTCATACTCCACGGCTTCATTTGTTCGAGCGGGCCCATGAACATTTCGTAGAGGCGCAGGGAGTCGGCGCCATAGCGGTCGATGACTTCCTCGGGCGAGATGACATTGCCGCGGCTCTTGGACATTTTGTGGCCGTCGGGGCCGAGGATGATGCCTTGGTTGACGAGTTTGCGGAATGGTTCGGGGGTTGAGACGTGGCCGAGGTCGTGGAGGACCTTGTGCCAGAATCGCGCGTAGAGGAGATGGAGGACGGCGTGTTCGGTGCCCCCGACGTAGAGGTCAACGCCGCCACCGCCCATCCAATACGCTTCGGCCTCCGCCCCGACAAAGCGCGATGTGTTGCGCGGGTCGCAGAAGCGCAGGAAATACCAGCACGAGCCGGCCCACTGGGGCATCGTGTTTGTCTCGCGCCGCGCGGTCCCGGAATAGGCGACCCACTCGCGCGCCCGACCAAGTGGCGGCTCGGCAGTACCCGTCGGCTTGAAATCGTCCATCTCAGGCTGCACAACCGGCAGACACTCCTCGCCCAATGCACGGTGACGACCCCCCTCCCACACAATCGGAAAGGGCTCCCCCCAATAGCGTTGACGCGAAAAGAGCCAGTCGCGCAGCTTGTAGGTCACCTCTCTGCAGCCCGCGCCGCGCTCCTCGATCCACCCGATCACCGCGTCTTTGGCCGCGTCGGTTTCGAGACCGTCCAAGAACCCGCTGTTTTCCGCGATCCCTTCACCCTCGAAACACGCATCCTGCGCAGCACCGGATCCGCTCTCCGCGTCCGGAGGCCTGACAACCCGCCGGACCGGCAGACCGAAGGTTTTGGCAAATTCAAAATCCCGCTCGTCGTGCGCGGGCACGGCCATGATCGCACCGGTGCCGTATCCCATCAGGACATAGTCGGCGATCCAGACGGGGATTTTATCCCCGTTGACCGGATTGACGGCGTGGGCGCCGGTGGGAACTCCGGATTTTTCGCGGGCGAGGTCGGTGCGTTCTAGGTCGGATTTGGCGGCGACGCGGCGGCGGTAGGCGTCCACCTGCCCGCGTTGGGCGGGGGTGGTGATGGCGTCCACGAGCGGGTGTTCGGGGGCGAGGACCATATAGGTGGCGCCGAAGAGCGTGTCGGGGCGGGTGGTGAAGACGCGGATGGCATGTCCGGTTTCCGGGAGGGTAAAGGTGACTCCGGCCCCTTCGCTGCGCCCGATCCAGTTGCGCTGGAGAAGCTTGACCCCCTCGGGCCATTCGAGGCCCTCGAGGCCATCGAGGAGGCGCTCGGCGTAGGCGGTGATCCGGAGCATCCACTGGCGCAGGGGACGCCGCTCGACCGGGAATCCCCCCACCTCGCTGCGCCCGTCGACAACCTCTTCGTTGGCAAGGACCGTGCCCAGACCCGGACACCAATTGACGGGCATTTCGGCCACGTAAGCGAGGCGCACCGCGTCGGGGTCATCGCCCGGGTAGGTTGTGATGGGCTCGGCGCGCCGGGTTTGCGGGTTGAACCACGCGCCGTAAAGCTGGAGGAAAATCCACTGGGTCCATTGGAAGTATTGCGGGTGGGTGGTGCTGATTTCGCGCGACCAGTCGTAGCTGAACCCGAGGGCTTGGAGCTGGGTGCGGAAGCGTGCGATGTTGGCATTGGTCGTCTCGCGCGGGTGGCGTCCGGTTTTGATGGCATACTGCTCGGCGGGCAGCCCGAAGGCATCCCACCCCATCGGGTGAAGGACATTGAATCCCCTCATGCGCAGGGCCCGCGCAACGATGTCGGTCGCCGTGTATCCTTCGACATGCCCCACATGAAGCCCCTCCCCGCTCGGATACGGAAACATATCGAGCACGTAAACCTTCGGACGCGACGCATCAAACCCCTCCCCGCCGGGATTTGCACACCGGAAGGCCCCCTCTTCGTCCCACCGCCGCTGCCATGCAGGTTCGAACTCGGAAAAGGGAAATTGTTTGCGTTGGGCGGTCATGGACACGAAGGGCAGACTATTCCACAGACCGCCGGTCGCCGGAAAGGCCAAAAGCGCCCGCGCCCAAGGAGGCGGCTCTCGACGCATCCCGGCCCGGCCACTTGTGTTTTTCCCAAAAACGGCCTAAAGAAAATTGCCATGCACTTGGAAACTCTCTGCCTCCACGCCGGCCACGAGCCGGATCCCACCACCCTGTCGCGCGCCGTGCCGGTTTACCGGACCACATCGTATGTCTTCCGCGACACCGACCACGCGGCCAATCTCTTCGGCCTCCGGGAGCTTGGCAACATCTACACGCGCCTGATGAACCCCACCCACGACGTGCTCGAGAAGCGCGTCGCGGCAATCGAGGGGGGTGCCGCCGCACTGGCTCTCGCCTCGGGCACCAGCGCCGTCTTCTACGCGATCATCAACATCTGCCGCGCGGGCGACGAGGTCGTCTCCGCCAACAACCTCTACGGAGGCACCTACACCCAATTCAACAACATCCTCCCCCAGCTCGGCATCACGGTCCGGTTCGTCGATGCCCGCGACCCGGAAAACTTCGCAAAGGCCATCACGCCGAAAACCAAGGTCCTCTTCTGCGAGACCGTGAGCAACCCGGCGCTGCACGTGACCGACCTCGAGGCGGTGGCGGCCATTGCTCACAAGGCGGGGCTTCCTCTTGTGGTCGATGCCACCTTCAGCACGGCGGCCCTGCAACGCCCGATTGCATTCGGTGCGGACATCGTCGTCCACTCGCTCACCAAGTGGATGGGGGGACACGGCGCGGGCATCGGAGGCATCGTCGTCGATTCGGGCGCCTTCCCGTGGAACAACGGCAACTTCCCGCTCTACGACGAGCCGGACTCGAGTTACCACGGGCTGCGCTGGGGGCACGACCTGCCGGCCCCGCTCGCTCCGCTGGCCTTCATCCTGCGCATGCGCACCGTGCCGCTCCGCAATCTCGGTGCCTGCATCTCACCCGACAACGCATGGCTCCTGCTGCAGGGCATAGAAACCCTGCCACTGCGCATGGAACGCCACTGCACCAACGCGCGCGCTGTCGCGGAGTATCTGGCCGGCCACCCGCGGGTCGAGTGGGTCCGCTACCCCGGCATGGGCGACGGACAGGAAGCCCTCGTTGCCAAATACCTCGGCGGACACGGGGGAGGCATGGTCGTCTTCGGCATTCGCGGGGGCGCGGATGCGGGGCGCAAGTTCATCGAACACCTCAAGCTCTTTTCCCACCTCGCCAATGTCGGCGACGCCAAAAGCCTCGCCATCCACCCGGCAACCACCACCCATTCGCAACTCGATCCCGCCCAGCAGGCCGCCGGGGGCATCACTCCCGAACTGGTCAGACTCTCGGTCGGCATCGAACACATCGACGACATCACAGGCGACCTCGCACAGGCCCTGGCGGCCTCCGCCTGACCCGGGCTGCCATGGCACCCGCGGCAAGACACCCCTCGGTCGGAACGGTCCGGACGCAATTTTTCACCTTTGCGTCGTCGGCCCGCCCCCACCGTCTGCACTGCAGCGAAACCCTCGGCCCCATCACCCTCGCCTACGAGACCTACGGCAAACCCGACAAGGACCGCTCGAACGCCATCCTCGTCTTCCACGCGATGACCGGCCACCAGCACGCCGCCGGAATCAACCGGGGCGTGCCCGGCATCGAAGGGCGCTGGACCGAAGAAAACCACACGGGCTGGTGGGACGGATTCATCGGCCCGGGCAAGGCCCTCGATACCGACAAGTTTTTTGTCATTTGCGCAAATTACCTCGGCGGGTGCTACGGGTCGACCGGGCCGGCATCGAAGAACCCCGCGACCGGCCGCGCCTATGGCGCGTCGTTTCCGACCGTGCGCATGCGCGACATCGTGGACTCCCAGATGAAGCTCCTCGACCATCTCAAAATCCGCCGCCTGCACGCCTGCATCGGCGGATCCCTCGGTGGCATCATGTGCCTGATCCTCGCGGCCCGCTACCCGCGGCGCGTCGGCCTCGTCGTCCCCATGAGCGCCGGCCTGCGTGTCACCACCTACCAGAAACTCCTCAACTTCGAGCAAATCCACGCCATCGAACACGACCCGAACTTCCGCGGAGGGCAATACGCCGTCGGGCCCAAACCCGACCGCGGACTTGCCATGGCGCGCATGATCGCCCACAAAACCTTTGTCTCCCTCGAGGCCCTCGAGCGCCGCGCCAAACGCGAGCTGCGCCAGGCGGACGACGACTTTTCCTGGTACCGCCTCCACCACCCGATCGAGTCGTACATGCTCCACCAGGGGAAGTCCTTCGTCGACCGCTTCGATGCAAACACCTATCTGCGCGTCCTTGATGCATGGCAATACTTCAACCTTGCCGACGAAGTGGACGCGGCCGACGAACCCACCGCCCTGGCCCGCTGC
Organism: uncultured Chthoniobacterales bacterium; assembly: GCA_964527025.1. Taxonomy (GTDB): domain Bacteria; phylum Verrucomicrobiota; class Verrucomicrobiia; order Chthoniobacterales; family Terrimicrobiaceae; genus CAZGNH01. Next base: position 5,165 of record CAZGNH010000394.1, read on the forward strand.
AAAAACCACCGTTTCCTGGTTTTTTCCGTCGATTCGGATGTCTCGTTTCACCCCGAAGAACAGGAAATGCTCGCCACCGGCCTCAAACTGGCCGGAGCAACGGTGATGCGAATCACCGTCCACTCCGACAAGGGACACGATTCGTTTCTGCTCGAACCGGGCCTCTACACCCCGCACCTGCGGTCTTTGTTCGAGGGGCTGTAAGCAGAGCTGTGCGCGCAGGGCGCGCGCGAAATCGGACCATCCAAAGCGGCGAAGATCGCCGCACTCGGGTGCATTAACACCTTGCCTGCGGGGGGGAACCGGATGTAAAAATTGGCAGGTGCCTCCCCCTGCTCCATACGCAGCAAGGTTTCCGCGAAGATCCGGCCTGATTGAAACGGCATGGGGAATATCCGCGGGCGCGGCCATGCTCGTGGTTGCGGTGCTGCCTGCCGGGGCCTCGGAAGACTACTCCCAAAAGAACACGTCGGACATCAATTCGGCCGCCCGCATGCTCACGTCGAGCCGCAGGTATCAGGAAGCCGTGCCGGCCCTCGAAGAATTGATCAAGCGGCTCGAAGAGACGACCGATCCCGCACGCGCGGGCGATCTGAAGTCGGCCTACCTCTATCTGGGCGTGGGCCGGATGACCGGCAACGATTTTGCCGGGGCGATCGATGCGTTCGAAGCCATGCAGGAGCGCTTCCCGCAGGACACCTCGACGCGCCTTGCGGTCGATCTGCGCGGCGATTGCCACAGCCACCTCGGCAACCACGACAAGGCCATCGAGGCCTGGCGCCACCTGCTCGATGCCTTCACGCTTGAACCCTCCTTCCAACAGGAAACCCTGGAGAAGCTCGGGGCGGCGCTCATGGCATCCGGGCGCTGGCAGGAGGCGGTCGATGTGCTCGGCCCGATGTTCGCCGCGGCGCCGGTCGGGATGGCCAAAGCCCGCCTTGCCGGGGATCTCGTCCGCTGCAACATCGAGCTGGGGAATTTCGAGGCCATCATCGGCTTGCTTCCGTTTCTGGACGATTTTGGGGCGCAGGTGCGCACCAGTCTCGATTTCAACCTGACCCTCATCCGGGGAGGTGATCGGATGCTCGCCGACGGACGCCACCTTGAAGCCCTCCTGCTTTACCAACTCGTCTACCCGGTGGAGAAGATCCGCGAGGTGCTCGAAGCGCGGATCGAATCCCTCGCCCGGCACCGGCTCGCATTGCTTGCTTCCGGGGAGACGGATCTACGGGGATTGGTGGCTCTTGGAACGCGCGCCGCGCGCACCGCGCGCGAACTCGAAGCTCTCGACGGGGTCAAGCCGTTCACCCCCGAATTGAACCTGCGTCTCGCCCGTGCCTACACGGAAATGAACCGCCCGTTCGAGGCGATCTGGGCCTTTGCCGAAGCATGGCGCCAATACCCGGAACACCCCGCCTCGGAACGTGGGCTCTACGCAGCCGCCGCCCTCGCCGGTGAGGCGGGCCTGGATGAAAAAACCCTCACCCATGCCCGCGCCTATGTGGAAAATTTCCCGGAAGGCGAATATCTTGATGAAGCCGCGCGCCTCGGTGGGCAGGTCCTTCTCCGGATGCGCCGGTGGCAGGAGTGCATCGATTGGGTCGATGCGCGTCTGGATGAAAACCCCGAAATTTCTTACAAGGCGGATTTGTTGTTTTTCCGTGGATTCAGCCGCTTCCAAGGGGAAGACTTCGGTGGCGCAATCACAGATTACGAGGCGTCACTTGCCGCGGATTCCCCGGAGGACAACAGCGAGCGGACCGGTTACTGGATTCCGTTGGCGCGGCTCTTCAAGGGAGACATCGGAGAGGCACGGGCGGAATTTGAAAAGTATCTCTTGGATTTTCCCGACGGGAAGCAGGTCGAGGACGTGCGATTCCGGATCGCCGCCTCGAGTTACGGCCTCGGCGAATTCCCGCGTGCGCGCGGCGAATTGAAAGGCTATGTCGCCGACCATCCAAGAGGACTCCACCGGGCGGAGGCCCACAACCTCCTTGGCGACATCGCAGGTGCCGAAGGCCGCATCGAGGAGGCAGTCAAAGAATTTTCCCTCGCCACGCGCACTGGAACGTCCATGGAAGCAATCAACCATGCGACATTCCAACAAGGGAAAATCCTCGAACAACTCGGCCAATGGCAGGAAACGCTCGACCTCTTCCGCAATTACCTTGAAACACACGGCCTCGAAGGGCGCTACACCGAGGCCCTGTGGCGGATCGGCCTCGCACAAAACCGCCTCGGCCAACCGGAGCAAATGCTTGAGACCTACCGAAAGGCACTGGAAAAGCATGCCGGCAAGCGGGACGCCGTCGGCATCGACCTGATCCTCGATGACTGGGTGCGTGAGACCACAGCAAGGACAGGTGCTCCGCCAAACAGCGAACTGCGCGCCCTCCTCGACGAAGCCTCCGCCGCCGGGAGGACAACCGCCTCCCTCCGCTTCCTCAGAGCCCTCGACGCAATCGGTGATCCCACGCCACACGCGCTCGAAGATGCCGACATCGAAGCGGCAAGTCCCGCCGTCCTCCTCTGGATTGCCCGAAAAACCGCCGCAGCCAACCCTCCGCTTGCCATGCGCGCTTTGGAGAAAATCCGCTCGGATTTTCCTGACACCGAGTGGCTGGAACCGGCACTGCTCGAACTGGGCGGGCTGTTCGAGGACGCCGGGGACCCGGCAGCGGCCATGGCGGCCTGCGATGAACTCGCCACACGCTTTCCGCGCTCGCCACGCGCCGGCGAGGCCCTCGCCCGCAAAGCCGATCTGCTCGAAAAAGAGGGCCGCGACGCAGAGGCCCTCGCCGCACTCGAAACCGTCCTCGCCGTCAACGAATACAAGGGGCACCTCTGGCCGAGAGCCCTCGTGCGCACCGGAGAAATCCTCGAAAAGTCCGGGCGCACCAGGGAGGCTTTCGCCTATTACCAGAGGGTCTATGTGCTTTACAGCGCCTACGCCGACTGGACCGCCAAAGCGTATCTGTTGAGCGGACGCGCCCTCGAAAAACTCGGGAGCCACGAAGAAGCCGCGCGCACCTACGCGGAAATGCTCGCCCAGGAATCCCTCACGGGCTTTGATGAATTCAAGGCCGCCGAACAACGCCTCGCCGAACTCCAATGACCGCCCGCTTCCTTGCCCCCGCCTTGTGCCTTGCATGGGTTTTCCCGGCGGCGGCTCCGGCGCAGCTCCCGGCGGATCTGCGCGGCGAATCCGCCGCGATGGGACGCGTCTTTGTGACAGGCATCCGTGGCGGCAACCTCCTGTTCAAGCCCGACCGGCTGCTGCCCGGAACGGTGGCGGTGCCGCTGGAACAGATCGCATCCCTCGATTTCGAAATCCCCGAAAATTTGGTCGCCGCGGCGGCCCTGCGCCGGACTGGCCGCGCGCACGAGGCACTCGCTGTCTACGATAAAACCGCTGCCCCGTATCTGCGCTTTGCGGTGGTGGAAACCTCCAATATCCTGCCCCTCTTCCTCGATGTGGCCGACACCCGCCGGGTGACCGGTTCCCCCCAGGCCGCCGCGGACTTTGTCCAGGAATATTTTCCCGACTCGGATGCCATGCCGGATGCCGTGCGCGTGATTTTGGCTGCATCCATGCTTGATGCCGGAAACGCCTCCGGGGCCCGGACCGTGATCGCCGCGGCAGAAGATCTCGGCACCGGCGACCCCTGTTTTCTGCTGCAGCAGGCGGTGATGGCACGTTTGGCCGCATGGGACGGGGATCCCGTGTCGGCCGCCGACCTCGCTGCGCGGGGGTTGGCGCTGGGCAGCGCCAACGCGCCCCATTACCCGGAACTCCTCGCGGTGGCCGCGGACATCTATGGTGCCCTTGCCAAGGCCTCAACAGACGGGGCGCAGACACGCGCCGCAGAAGGCCAGCGCCAAATCCTCGAACAACTCACCCGCTTTTACCCCGACTACAAACGCTTAACCGGCGGACCCCCGCCGACCGGCCAAACCCAACCCAGCCAACCATGACCACCACCCGCCTCGCAGCCCTCGCAGCAACCCTCGCCGCCGCGGCCGCCCTCTCCAACGCCCACGCCCAGGACCGCCCCCCCGCTCGCGCAACACAGGAAGCACAACTCACTCTCGGAAACATGATCAAAAACGGCGGTTGGACCATGTGGCCTCTTGGATTCTGCTCGGTCGCCTTCGTGGGACTGACCATCTTCAACCTTTTCTACATCCGGGAGAAACGCCTTGCACCGCCGCCTGCTGCCGACCAACTCGAGAAAGATTTCGGGCGTCTGGATTTCGAGGCGGCACGGAATCTCTGCGCCGCCACACGATCCCCGCTCACGCGCATCGTCGCCGCCGGCCTCGAGCGCTCCCGCGACGGGCGAATCATCGCGGAGGAAATCCAGGGAGGCATGGAAGGCGCCGCCCCCGAACAGGTCGCCAAAACCCAGACCACCATCAATTACCTCTCGGTGGTGGGGGTGATCGCCCCGATGCTCGGACTGCTTGGAACCGTCAGCGGCATGATCCAGGCCTTCCAAAGCATGTCGCTGCAGGGCATGGGCCGCCCGGAGCTCTTCGCCGGCAACATCTCCGAGGCCCTCATCACCACGGGCGCCGGACTCGTGATCGGCATCC
>CAZGNH010000395.1:0-2293 GCA_964527025.1 uncultured Chthoniobacterales bacterium
GAGCCGATGACCAGCCAGTTGTCGGCAAAGGTTTTGGCCGGGAGGGCCATGTAGCTGATGCTGCTGGTGGCACTGGCATAGAAGCTGATCCCCAGAGCCCACCAAGGAATCTTGCGACCAAGGAAATACGTGCCCTCGGTTTTCCGCATTCGCCCGCACCACCATCCGATGAAGATGTTGACTCCGAAATACCCCAGGATGAGGAGGTAGTCGAGGAACTGAAGATTGCGGGGTTCGAATGGGGTCATGGGAATCCGGGTTGGAAGGGAGGCATCACGTGGGGAAAGCAGGGTCAGTCGCGCAGGCTGATGAGGTCGCCTTGCCGCAGGGTTTGGCGGGCGGGATCAAGCCGGGAACGGTGCGTGTCGGGTTTTTCGGAATCCGGGCCGTCAAAGTCCGTCGGCAAAGGCTCGTGGGATGCGTCTTGGGTCTCTTCGAGGAATTTGCCGATGCGCGCTCGCAACTTGGACACCGCCCCGATACCCGCAGCCCCGGGGGCATGCGCCCACAGTCGGCCTTGCGCCGATGGAAACCGCCCGTTGGCAATAAATTCTCTTGCGGCATCGGAAATCTCCGGAACGACGAGGGAGTCATTCTCGTTGAGGATGCAAGCTGGCGGGATGCGCCCGATCTGATTTGCGGCCATGTAGAGGAGGGCGTTGAGCGCAACATAGGACCGGCAGTCCTCCAATCCGACGCGCACTGTCGCCGGGTCGTGAAGGGAGTCGAGGGCGGCTTGGAAGCCATGCGTGCGACTGTCGGCTCCGGAATCGACCAAACGCTCGATGTGACCGTCTTTCCAATGGATTTCGGCCTCCGAGGGCTCGTGGAAGAGGATGCGGGCAAGCTCACAATCGAGGTGTTCCTCGTGAAAAAAATCCTCGCGGCAGGCATGGGAGGCGGCCATTCGGAGCGCGACACCATTGGCGCAGCGGATTTCCGCAAAGACGGTGTCCGGCCCCTCGATCGGGTTCGCGCGATACATCTCGGCGCGCGCCGATTCCGGACCGGCAAAGGCGTGGACATTCTCGATCCCCGCCCAAAACAGGGCTGCGTGGAAAAAGTGTGACATCCCATTGCCAAAGACGGAATCGAGGACGATCTGGTCGCCGATCATCATGCGCCCGGCCCAGCCGCAGCGCGTGTAGTAGGCGTGGTCGCGCCTCCAGAGGCCGATGAAGGAGACACGCTCGAAACGGCCGAACTCCCCCGCTACCAGCCGCTGCTTGAGGCCACGGCGCAGGGGATCGGAGATCATCTGGAAGTTGACGACCGTCGGCCGGGAGGCGCTGTGGTCGAGGGCGATCATGCGTTCGAGTTCTTCGGGGTCGAGGGTCGGGGGCTTTTCGAGAAGACACGGGATGCCGGCGCGCACGATGGCGGCGTGGTCGGCGGCGTGGGCCGGGATCGGCGAAGGCGCAGTGATCAGGTCACACTGTCCGGCAACCGCACGAAGCAAATCATCACGGTTTTCGCAAATCGCCACGGTGTCGGGATCGAACCCTTTCTCGACAAGAATCGTGCGTGCCGCGTCGAGCGGCAGGCCATGGCGGGCGACTCCGACCAGCTCCGCGCGGCCCAGCCGCTGGGAGTTCCGGACGAGAGTGAGGTGCGTGCGCGCGAAGCCGGAGACTCCATTGACCGCGATACGGACGGGGCGCGGGGGTTCGCAGGGGTCGTCGTTTTTCATTGATCCAAGACTGTTCCCTTCGTGCCTTGGTAAGTGCAGAGGCGCGCCTCCTCGGCAAACGCGCGCACCAGCCCGGGTTCGGCGTCGAAGAAATGGTCGGAGGGACTGAGGATGTAGCCGCCGCCCGCTCCCGCCGCCTCGAAGCAGCGTCGAACCTCGCGCCGGGTGTCTTCCGGCGAACACCCTTGGAAGAAATGGAACTGGTCGAACCCGCCGATCATGCAGACCTTGTCGCCGATCCGCCGCTTGGCTTCCGCAAGGTCGGTGTCGCCGCCCATCCCGGGCGGGGTGAAGGTTTCCATGGCATCGGGGCCCATGGCGGCGATGCGCTCGAGCAGGGGCATCATCCCGCCGCAGGTATGATAGACGATTCTTTGCCCCGCCTCGTGCGCCGCCGCGATCACCGGGGCGTCGTAGGGCGCGACAAACTCGTCGAAAAGGGTCGGCGAAATCACCGTCGAGGAGGCGTCGCCCCCGCCAAATTCGATCAGGTCGTAGCGGGCTCCGGCCAGCGACTCGACGTAGGCGAGCTTGCGTCGCTGGAGAATGCCCAGCAGCTCGTGCACCCATGCCGGATCATCATACGTGGCCATGATCAGCTCC
>CAZGNH010000396.1:0-2273 GCA_964527025.1 uncultured Chthoniobacterales bacterium
GCCGGCACGGGTTGACATTCCCGGACCTTCGTTCAAACACATTCCATGCCCATTTCCAGGAACCCGAGCAAAACGGCCATCGTCGGGGATTATCCGCCGAGGCGCTGCGGCATCGCGACCTTCACGCGCGACCTGCGGGGTGCCCTCGAGGCGTTGCGGCCCGAGTGGAGTTTCCCGGTGGTCTCGGTCACCGACCCCGGTCGCTCCTACGAATATCCGCCGGAGGTCCGCTTCGAGGTGCCGGAAGCCGACGTGCAATCCTATGTGCGGGCCGCGGATTTCCTGAACCTCTCGCGCGCCGACGTGCTCTGCGTCCAGCACGAGTTCGGCATCTACGGCGGCCCCTCGGGCAGCCACCTCGTCGCCCTCCTGCGCCGCGCGCGCATGCCCACCGTCACCACACTCCATACCATCCTCGCCGCACCCGACCCCGGCCAGCGCAGGGTCTTCAACGAGCTGACCGAATGCTCGGGCATCCTCGTGACCATGACGCAGCGCGGAGCCGCCATGCTGCGCGACATCCATGGCGTCCCCGCCGATAAAATCACCGTCATCCCGCACGGCATCCCCGACGTCCCCTTCGAAGATCCCAACTTCTACAAGGACCAATTCGAAGTGGCCGGACGGCCGGTCCTCCTGACATTCGGCCTGCTCTCTCCGGGCAAGGGCATCGAATACGCCATCCAGGCCCTTCCCGACATCGTCCGGGAAAACCCGCGCATCGTCTACATCGTCCTTGGCGCGACGCACCCGAATCTCCTCCGCGACCAGGGGGAAACCTACCGCCTCTCCCTCGAACGCCTCGCGCGCGACCTCGATGTCGAGGACAATGTCATGTTCGTCAACCAATATGTCGACAGCCATGAACTGCGCGAGTTCATCGGTGCGGCGGACATTTACCTGACGCCCTACCTGAACGAGGCGCAGATCACCTCGGGCACGCTGGCCTATTGCTTCGGGGCGGGCAAGGCGGTGGTTTCGACGCCGTATTGGCATGCGCAGGAGTTGCTTGCCGACGGGCGGGGGAGTCTTGTTCCCTTCCGCGATCCGCCGGCCATCGCCCGGGCGGTGAACAACCTGCTCGTCGACGAGCCGCTCCGCCACGCGATGCGCAAAAACGCCTACATGCTCGGGCGCGAAATGGTCTGGTCGCAGGTGGCGCACGCGTATGCCGCCCTCTTCGAGCGGGCCCGCAGCGGCTTCCGCCACCCCGGCACACGCGTGCCACAGCCCGCCCTGCTTGCCAACGGGCGCGCCGACCTGCCGGTCTGGCGCTTCGACCACCTGCTGCGCATGACCGACTCGACCGGAGTCTTCCAGCACGCGGTCTATTCGCTCCCGTGGTTCGATCACGGCTATTGCACCGACGACAACGCGCGCGCGCTCATCCTGAGCGTTCTCATCGAACAACTCGGGGAGGAGGTTTCCCCCATCGAACCCGTGCAAAATTCCGCCGCCGCCTTCCTCAACCACGCCTTCTCCGACGAGACCGGACGGTTCCGCAATTTCATGTCCTTCGACCGCCGGTGGATCGAGGATGCAGGCTCGGAGGACAGCCACGGACGGGCGCTCTGGGCACTGGGGGCGGTCGTGGGACGCACGCGCCAGCCGGCGCTGCGGGCATGGGCCGCGGCCCTGTTTGAAAAGGCCCTGCCGGCGGTGGCCGGATTCACCTCTCCGAGGGCATGGGCTTTCGCCATCCTCGGGCTGCACGATTACCTGCGTGTCCTCCATGGCGATCTGCTCGCCAACCGGCAGCGGCTCGAGCTGGCCGGGCGCCTCCTGGCCCTCCACCAAGCCAATGCCGGGGAAAATTGGCCGTGGTGCGAGGATATGGTCGCCTACGACAACGCCCGTCTGCCCCACGCCCTCATCCTGGCCGGACGGTGGACCGACAACGAACCCATGCGGGAATACGGTCTCCGCACCCTCCGCTGGCTCATGCAAAACCAGACGAGCGCCGCCGGCCACTTCCGCCCCGTCGGCTCGAACGGCTTCTGGCACAGAGGCGCAACCCCCGCCCCCTTCGACCAACAACCCCTCGAGGCCGCCGCGGCCGTCAGCGCCTGTATCGAAGCCTTCAACGCCACCGGCGACACCGCATGGCGCAAGGACGCCTTCCGCGCCTTCGAGTGGTTTCTGGGCGCCAACGACCTGCACATCCCGCTCTACGACGCCTCGGGCGGCGGGTGCTTCGACGGACTCCACGAAAGCCGCGCCAATCAAAATCAGGGCGCCGAATCCACCCTCTCGTTCCTTCTCGCCCTCGCAGA
>CAZGNH010000397.1:0-1933 GCA_964527025.1 uncultured Chthoniobacterales bacterium
TTTTTGTGTGCCATGGCCTGATGGTGGCGATCAGGCTTTGATCGCCTTGATTTTGAGTTTGGTGATTTGCCGCCGGTGACCGACGGTGCGGTGATACCCTTTGCGGCGTTTGAATTTGAAGGAGATGACCTTGGGAGCCTTGGCCTGTTCGACCACCTCGGCCGTCACAACCGCGCCATCGACAAACGGCGCACCCACACGAACCCCGGCATCCCCCGACACCAGCAGAACCTCCCCGAAATCCTGGTCGGACCCTTCCCCCGCGTCGAGCTTCTCGACATCGATGATGTCCCCTTCGGCAACCCGATATTGTTTGCCGCCTGTTTGAATTACTGCATATCCCATGGTCCGTTTGTTTTGAGCCGGTCAACTTCCCAGATTCGGCGCGCCCCGGCAAGCGGTTTTTTTGCGAGAAAAGTGTTTTACATCCACGGCGAATCCTTTGAAGGTGGGCCCGCTATGAAAAAAACATTCATTACCATTGTCGGAGTTGCCGTTTGCGCGGGTTTGTCGGGTTGCGGAGATGTGAAGCAGGACACGCAGGAGTCTGTTGAGAAGACCGGCGAGGCCGTCGAGGCCACCGCCGAAGGAGGCGCGACGGTCGCCAAAGACACATGGCAGGGGGCCAAGGATGTCGCCGAGGGCGTGGCCAAAGACACCGGCGCGGCAGTTGATGCCACCGGCGCAGCCATCAAGGATGTCGCCGAGGGCGTGGCCAAAGACACCGGCGCGACGATTGATGCCACCGGCGATGCGGTCAAGGATGTCGGCGAGGGCGTGGCCGAGGACACCGGCGCGACGATTGATGCCAGCGGCGATGCGGTCAAGGATGTCGGCGAAGACATCCAAGAGAAGGCGATGGAATAATTCTGTTTGCCCCCGGGACATCCGCCGCCTGCCGGCGTGGTTTCGCATGTGTGCGGAACCCGTCGGCAAGTAGGTCTCGCCTTCAGGCGGGGGGGGGTTTCGTTTGGAGTCCTTCAGGCGGAATCTCAGCCTTCCTGACCTCTCTGCACATGGTGCGCGGATTTGGCGGCGTGCGGCGGGCTTGCCGTCGGGACGGTTCCTCTTCATGATTGCCTGACAGAGAGATGGCTAACAGATCCAGATCCGGAGGAACATGGGATGCGGTCGCGGGGATCCTTTTGCTGGGCGTCGGGCTTCTTTTGCCTGTCGCCCTGCTGACCTACGACCCCAAGGATATTCCCCCGTGGGTGCCGCTGATCAGCACGACAAGCGAATCCGGCGTGCTGGTCCACAACTTGGTGGGAGTGGTCGGCGCGATCACGGCGGGATACCTGTATTTCCTGTTCGGGGCGGCGGCCTACCTGTGGATCATTGTTTTTGCGGGGTATGGGCTTGCGAAGCTGTCCATTCCGCGCTTCCGGATCGGGCTGCGGCTGGGGTGGAGCCTGTTGATGGTGGTGAGCGGGGCGTCGTTGTTGCAGATGCAGAAGATGTTTTTCTGGGGGTGGCCGGAGAATTTGCGGATTGAGGGGCCCGGGGGATGGGTTGGGAAGTGGGTTGGCGAGAAGGCGTTCATGGGGTCGCTCGGGGAGGTCGGAGCGCCGGTGGTGCTTTTGGCCATTTACCTTGCGAGCCTTGTGCTGGCAATCGGGTTTCATCCGATTCACGTGCTGCGGGGGTTGTGGGAGCGCATCCGGACATCCGTGCGGGAAGCGCGCGCGCGCCGGATGCTGGGCATGGAGGAGACCGAGCGGATCGAAGTCGAGCGCCGCAAACTCGAGAAGCAGGCGGGCAAACTCGAAAAGAAGCGCCGCCGCAAAGAACCCACCCCGGCCCCCGCGGAAAATCCAGAACCCCGCGCCGAACCAAAAATCATCGACGCCACCGCCCCCCCGGAACACCGCCCAAGCCTCGCCGAAATCGAAGCCGCCCGCTCGAAAAAATCCGACCCCGCCAAACCCGCCCT
>CAZGNH010000398.1:0-9090 GCA_964527025.1 uncultured Chthoniobacterales bacterium
TCGAGCGAGGCTCTCGAGGGGGCGACGCTCCTCGAGGCCGCGGCCGCACGCGCCACCGGACAGGATGCAGCGGCCCTGCGCGGGGCGGCGGCTCCCCTCCACGATCCCACAAGCCCCGCCGATCTCTCCCGCGTGCTCGACGACCCGGTCGCCTCCGCCCTCGCCTCGATTTATACGGACCGTTCCCCGACCGCCGTCTCGCATGTCTTCCGCGTGCGGGTGGACCGCCCCGCCGCCGCCTTCGCCGCATGGTACGAATTTTTCCCCCGCTCGGCCGAAGGAAAACCCGATGCGGGCTCGACGTTCCGCACTTGCCTCGGGCGCATCGACGACGCGCGCGCCATGGGCTTCGACGTGGTTTATTTCCCGCCAATCCACCCGATCGGAATCACCAAACGCAAGGGGCGCAACAACTCCCTCGCATGCCAACCCGGCGACCCCGGGGTCCCCTACGCCATCGGCAACCGCTCCGAGGGCGTCAACGGCGGCGGCCACCGCGACGTCGCCCCGGAACTCGGAACCCTCGACGACTTTACATGGCTCGTCGGCGAAATCCGCGCGCGCGGCATGGAGGTCGCCCTTGATTTCGCCATCAATTGTTCGCCCGACCACCCATACGTGGCCGACCACCCGCAGTGGTTCTTCCAACGCCCCGACGGCTCGATCAAATATGCCGAAAACCCCCCGAAGAAATACGAGGACGTCTATCCGCTCAATTTCCACAACCCGGATTGGAAGGCGCTCTGGCGCGAGATGCGCGACGTGCTCGCCTTTTGGTGCGGCCTCGGCGTGCGCATCTTCCGGGTGGACACCCCGCACACCAAGCCGGTCGCCTTCTGGGAATGGGTCATCGCCGACATCCAGCGCGACTTCCCCGACACGATCTTCCTGAGCGAGGCCTTCACCCGCCCGAAAATGATGCGCCTCCTTGCCAAGGCCGGTTTCACCCAGTCGTACACCTACTTCACTTGGCGCAATACAAAGTGGGAACTCGAATCCTACCTCGACGAACTCGCCCACGGACCCATGGCCGGATACTTCCGCCCCAACTTCTTCACCAACACACCCGACATCCTCCCGTTCTTCCTCCAGCAGGGCGGACGCCCCGCCTTCTGCATCCGCGCCGTGCTCGCCGCAACCCTCTCCCCTCTCTACGGCATCTACAGCGGCTTCGAACTCTGCGAAAACACCCCCGTGCCCGAACGCGAGGAATACCTCGACTCGGAAAAGTACCACTTCAAAGGCCGCGATTGGAACGCACCCGGCAATATCAAAGACCTCCTCACATCCCTCAATACCATCCGCCGCGAAAACCGCGCTCTCCACCGCCTCGACTCCCTCCGGTTCCTCCCCGCAGAAAATGAAAACATCCTCTTCTACGCAAAAACCTCCCCCGCCTGCGACAACATCCTCCTGATCGCCACAACCCTCGACCCGTTCAACCGCCAAACCGCCTTCGTCAATGTCCCGGTCGCCGATTTCGGAATCCCCGAGGGCTCCCCCTACCTTGTCGACGACCTCCTCACCGGCGAAACCTTCCGGTGGTCGGGATCGCGCAATTTCATCGCGCTGGATCCATGGAACCGCCCGGCCCACATCCTGCGCGTGCGCCGCTGGTCCGGCCGCTTCCACGGACGCGACGTGTTTGTCTGAAAGCCCGCACAGCAGGGGGGGCACATGTGAGTCTCCATGCGCACACGAAAAGGAAACCCCGGTTGTCGGGGTTCAGGCTTCGGGAGGGGGCGTGGTGGCGCCGGGGTCGGGAGACGGAGCGGCTTCGGCAGGCGGAGCAGCATCCGGGTCGTCGGCCGGGGTGGCATCGGCGGCCGGGGCGGGGGCAAGCGTACGTTCGATGGCTTGGAGTTCGGGTTGAGTCCATGGGGTCTTGCGGTCGGCGGTCTCCGCGCGGATGGATGCGACGAACTCGGGGGGGATGGGAGGGGCCGCGTTTCCCCATTCGTTGCGGACATAGGTGAGGACGGCGGAGATTTGGTCGTCGTCAAGGACTTCGCCGAAAGCGGTCATGGCGTTGTTGTAGGGCCGGCCTTTGACAGTAACCGGTCCCTGAAGGCCGCTGAGGACGAGTTTGACGAGGTGGTTGTCGCCGTGCCAGTCCTGTGAGAGGACCCACTCGCTTTCGACGAGCGGGGGAAATTGACCCTCGACGCCGAGACCGGTGGTTTGGTGGCAGACGGCACAGTTCTGGGTGAAGATCCGCTTGCCGACGACCATGGGGTCGGGGGGACCCGTGTCTTTGGCGGCACCGGCACCGTCCCAGGTGACGAGGTTTGAGTTGAAGACGTCGGCACGGAACCCGCCGCTGTGGATGACCAGATACATGCCGCCCCAGAAGATGAGGGCAAACGAGAAGGTGATGAGCCAGAGCGAGACCGGTTCGTAGCCGTCACTGGGATCCTCCTTCTCGCGGAGGATGGCGCCGTGGACTTTTCCGACGTCCATGTCGCTGGAGGCGGCGCTTTGCCCCTCCGCGGTGGGTGTCTTGTCATCCTTGGGGGCGGTCATTCAAGATCCTCCTCGGGGGCTTCGGGCAGGGGGTAATTGCGTTTGAGGGAGAGGAGGTAGGCAACGAGGGCCTTGGCGTCCTCGGTGGGGACGACTTCGTAGCCCGGCGGGGGTGCGTGGGGGCCTTCGAGGCCGGTGATGGCGTCGGCGGCGGGGGCTCCCTGGATTTTGCGCATGCGGTAGAGGTAACGGAAGGAGGGCATGATCGAGCCCTTGGTGACAATGGCGGGTTCGTACAGGTGGCGGTGCTGCCAATCGGCGTTGTAACGGATGCCAACATTGGTCAGATCGGGGCCGGTGCGCATGGTGCCGAGGAAGGCGGGGCGCTCGCGGATGTAGTCGCGGGCGACCGTGCGGCGGGGGCCGAGACCCTTGGCGATGTCGGTCGAGAGGTAGGCGGGGCGGACCTGCTGGCTGTGGCAGTAGAGGCAGCCATTGGCGGCATAGACCCGCTGGCCGGCTTGGGCCAGTCCCGAGAGAGGCGGCGGCAGCACCTCGCCGCTGGCCTCGTCGTTGAAGGGCATCAGCCGCCCGAGCATCAGATACGGATACGCCACCAGCCCGGCCCACGCACTGGCAAAGGTGATGAAAATCCCAAGGAAAAGCAGCGGGAGGCGGTTCATGACGCGGGCACGGGTTCGGGTCTCTTGGAGAAAAGGGTGGGGCCTTCGGTCGGCTTGCCGGCACCGAGCACAATCATCGAGACATGCACCGCAAAGATCACATGGGCCGCTGTGAGCAAAATCCCCGATGCGCCCCGCACCCACATGTAAGGCTCCACCTCGTACAAAGAATTCATGAACGGCACCCCCGGCTCGCGCAGCGCCAACCCCTGCAGCACCCCGCCAACCGTCAGCGCCCCGACCATCAGCAAAATTCCCACGGCCGCCAGCCAGAAGTGCCAGCGGATCATGTTCGCCGACGGCCATTCGCGCCCGACAAGGCGCGGGATGATGTAGTACATCGCGCCGAACATCATCATGGTGAAAAACCCATAGAGGCCGAGGTGTGAGTGGCCGATGGTGTATTGGGTGAAGTGGGTGATGGTGTTCAGGGAGGGAATGGCCATGGTGCTGCCCTGAAAGCTCACCAGCGTGTAGGTCATCGCCCCGAAGACCGTGAAGCGCAGGGTCGGGCTCCATGTGAGGGCGCCGAAATTCCCGCGCATGGTCATGTGGTGGTTGATCGCCACCGTGATGACCGGAATGAACATCATCACACTGGCCACGACGCTGGCACTGATCATCCATGCGGGGAACGGACCGCCGATCAGGTGGTGCATCCCGTTCCAACTGTAAAAGAGAGCCAGCGACCAGAACCCGAGGATGCTCAGGTAGTAGCTGTGGATTGGACGCCCGATCACTTTGGGAATCATGTAGTAGGCGCTGGCGAGCCCGATGGGCGTGAACCACAACCCGAGCACGTTGTGGGCATACCACCAATTGACGGCGCCCTGCGCGGATCCCTGGATCGGCTGCCAGATCAGCAGGATGTTCACCGTCGCATACAGCCACGGAAACCACAGAAACGCCGCAAGCAGATACCACTGCGAAACATACACGTGCCCGGGCCGCCGGTACCGGAACATGATCACACCCCAGATGCCGATGAACGCATAGGCAATGAACAGGACCGGTGTCGCGTAGCCCGGAAATTCGAGCCATTCGATCGACCGGCTGTCACCTGCCAGAATCCCCAGCGTCCCGACAAGCACCCCGAGGTTCCAAAAGATCGCCGCCACAACCAGCAGGCTCACGTGCACGACCGGCACCCGGCACAACCGCGCCATCAACCACAACCCGACCCCGATCCCCGCCGCCGAAGCCCACCCGTAAATGACCGTGTTCAAATGGGCCGGACGGATCCTCCCGAAGGTCAACCATGCCTCGCCGTCCAGCAAATCCGGAATGTTCATCTTGAACGAGGCCAGCAGGGCCAGCCCGGATCCCACCAGCAACCAGAAGATGGCTGTTCCGAAGAAAAGGAGGACGGGCAGGCGCGCGGATGAGTCGATCTCGAAGCGTTCGTAACGATCCTTGGCGAGCCGGCGATCCGAGGCCGGGTTGAGGGATTCGGCGAGTGAGGTCATGGCGTCTTGTTGCGCGGGAATTGATCGGTGGGTTTTCCGATCGGTTCATCCTCGTCAAAGATGACTGTCGCACCTTTTTTGAGATCGCGAAACTGTCCGGTTTTGGCGGCCCATGCGAAGGCGACGAGGGCCGAGCCGGTCAGGAAGATGAGACCTCCGAGGATGAGAAGGGCGGGGACGATCATGGTGCTTCGGGCCGGGGTGTTTCGGCGGGAGCCGGGGTGGTCTCCGCAGCTGCAGGATCAGGGGCAGGGACCGTCTCCGGAGCCATCACCGGTGGGAGAAGGTTGACGGGTCCGGCGGCGGCGGGTTCGCTGGCGTTGAGGCGTGCTTCGGCCATGCGCATGGCCTCGGCGATGGGGATTTGGACGCGCCCGTCATCGAGCAGGGCGTAGGTTGAGAGTTTGCTTTTGTTTTCTTCTTCGAGGGCTTGGTAAACTTCGGTGCGTTCGGCGGCGCGTTCGGCATCTTCCGCGGGCAGCGGTCCGGAGAATGAAAGGAGCGCCTTGGCCCCGAGCAGAAAGAGGGCAATCATCACCAAGCCGGCGAGGAAGAACGGCCAGAGGGATTTGGGCGGGGTGTTTGCGGGTTCCTGGGACATCAATTTTTCAGGGCGATGGATTGCGGGAGGCGGGGATCCCGTGTCGGGAAGAGCGCGGCGTCCCCGAGTCTTTTGAGATATACGGCGGCCAGCGTGCACCCGATGGCCAGAAGTGCGAAAAGGTCGAGGTAGCTGACCGAGACGCCGTTTTTGTGGAGCACGGGCAGGACGATCACATACATGTCCACCGCGTGCATGATCAGAATCCAGACGGCCATGCCGCACAGGAAGGCGGGTTTCCGCTTCCCGAAGTTGGGGAGCAGGAGGAGAAAGGGCACAAAGAAGTGGCCGACCACGAGGAAAATTTGCAGGTACCACCACGAGCCCGTGTTGCGCAGGAGGAAGTAGACCGTCTCCTCGGGGATGTTGGCATACCAGATAAGCATGTATTGGCTGAAGGCGATGTAGGCCCAGAAAATCGTGAAGGAGAGCATGAGCTTGCCCATGATGTGGTAATGCTCGTGGGTGACCACCTTCTTGAAATACCCCGCGCCCCGCAAGGCCGTCACAATGAGCACCAACACACACATCGAGCTGAGCGCCGTGCCCGCAAAAATATACACGCCCCACATGGTCGAGAACCAGTGGAAGTCGAGCGCCATGAGCCAGTCAATGGCCGAAAATGTCAGGCAGATGGCAAAGAGCAGGGCGCTGGCGAAGGTGGTGCGCCGGTTGAAAACCGTGAACCGCGGGGATCCGCAGGTGTCCTGCGCGATCGAGAAGCTGCGCAGCAGGGTCGAACACAACGTGAAAAACGCGAAGTAAAAGGCCGCCCTCAGCCAGAAAAACGGTTCGTTCAAGTATGCCTGCTTTTCGAGGAGGAGGTGGTCGTTGGCATAGGTGGGCGTCATCCACTTCCACACCTCCGGCGCCACAAACACAAAGGGCACAAACAAAACCGCCATCACCACAAGCAGACTCCCCATGTGCTCGAGCTGGCGCCGCACCACCACGCTCCACTCGGCATCCACCGCATGATGCACAAGCACCCAGAACAAGCCCCCCATGCAAATCGTCAGGAAAAACGCAAAGGCGAACAGATACGAAAACGCGAACTGTTTTGTGTCGAAGACGGCGCCGGCAAGAAGCACGGCAAAAGAGAGGGCCGCGAAGACGACCAGGCCGAGGAAGCGTCCGCCGACGTGTTTGTAGTCGAACCACTCGGCTTTGGGGTGGGCGGCGGGGTCGTGCGGGCTCATGGGGTTTGTTGCCGGAGGGATTCGCGTTGGCCGGGCGGGACATCGGCGAGGGTTGCTCCGCCTTGGGAAATTTGGAGGGCGCGCAGGTAGGCGATGATGGCCCACCGGTCGGGGACGGTGATGCGGGATCCGTAGCCGAGCATGGTGTTTTTCCCCTGGGTGATCGTGTGGAAGATTTCGCCGTCGGCCATGTCGCGGATGCGTTCATCCAGCAGGGAGGAGACGGTTGCCAGCCCGAATTTTTTGGCCATGCCGTCCCCTGCGCCGGTGGCGCCGTGGCAGACGGCGCAATAGATTGTGAAACGTTCCCGCCCGCGCTCCATGAAGGCCGTGTCCACGGTGAACGGCATCCCCGTGCCCCATTGGTCTCCCATCATCCCGCTCTGGACATAGTCCGGAGAAGACGAGAACCGCATGGCCCCGTAGGGTCCGGTGTCCCCCCCCGTGTCGCCATCCACCGGGCGGTGCTGCGGCATCACATACCCGAGGGGCACCGTCCCCACGACCGGATCCCGCGCCGCCCGGCCGTCGGCAAAAAATGAACTTGGATCCTGCGCCTTGACCTTCGGCTGGCGGTCCATGTCGGGAAACACCTCGATCGGCGGACGCACGAACTTCTGCCCGCGGAATCCCGCAACCGAGACCACAAGCAAAATCCCGAAGGCCGTGAGAAAAAAGAAAACCCGGAGCATAACCTCAGTCCCCCCTCACCAATGTGATGTTGCGGCCCCCGACCGACGCGAGAAACCGGGCGGACGATTCCCCGCCGAATTTGGGATCGCCGGCCTCGATGACGGCGAAGAACCCGTCGGTCGTCACCTTTTTGAATTCGTCCCAGTTGAAGACCGGGTGGTTCCAGCGCGGCAGGCCGTTGAGCAGAAGCATGCCGAGCAGAGCCGCAAACGAGGAGAACAGGACCGTCAGCTCGAACATGATCGGGAAGAACGCGGGCACGGTCATCAGGTTGGTTGGTTTGCCGGCGACGATGAGCGGGTAAAGGAAGCTGGTGGGGACGAACGTAAGGGCGGTCGCGGTCAGGAAACCGGTGAGTCCCGCGCAGAAGACGACGACGCCCAGGATCGAGCGCCGCATGCCCATCGCCTGGTCCATCCCGTGGATCGGAAAGGGAGAAAACACATCGAAGCGCTTGAACCCCGCGTCGCGGAGCTTCTCGGCCGCATGGAAGAGGTCCGCGGCCGAGGAAAATTCCGCCATCACCCCGTAAACCGGTTTGTCGGGACTGCCCGCCGTCTGCATGTCAGTGCTTTTTTCCTCCATGGTGCGGGTCGGCTTCGGGCAGGACCGCCTTGACCTCGAACATGCAGATCATGGGCAGGAACCGGATGAAGAGCAGGAAGAGGGTTGTGAAGAGCCCGAAGGTGCCGGCGAAGGTGAGGATATCGACGAGGGTCGGGTGGAACATGCCCCATGCCGAGGGCATGAAGTCGCGCGAGAGGGTCGTCGCGATGATCACGAACCGCTCGTACCACATGCCCGCGTTGGGGAACTGCACCAAAATCCACACCCAAACAAGGTGCGTCCGGAAAAATTTGAACCAGAAGAACTGCGGCACAATCACGTTGCAGAACATCATCAGGAAATACGCCCACCAATACGGTCCGAACGCCCGGTACCAAAATGCCGCCCGCTCGAAGGGATTCGCGCCATACCACGCGATGAACAACTCCATGATATACGCGTAGCCGACAATCGTCCCCGTGAAGAGGATCACCTTGCACATCTTGTCCACGTGGTTGACGGTCACCAGATCCCCGAGGGGTTTGTAGATCGCGCTGGCGGGGATCATGATCGTGAGGACCATGGCGAAGCCGCCGAAGATGGCGCCGGCCACGAAGTACGGAGGGAAGATGGTGGTATGCCAGCCGGGGACGATCGAGGTGGCAAAGTCGAAGGAGACGACCGAGTGCACCGAGAGGACAAGCGGGGTCGAAAGGCCCGCCAGAATCAGGTAGGCCATTTCGTAGTGCCTCCACTGCCGGTTGCCGCCGCGCCACCCGAGCGCCGCAATCCCGTAGAAGAACTTTTTGATTTTTGTTTTGGCGCGGTCGCGCAGGGTCGCAAGGTCGGGGATGAGCCCGGTGTACCAGAAGAGGACCGAGACGGTGAAATACGTCGAGACGGCAAACACGTCCCAGAGCAGCGGCGAGCGGAAGTTTTGCCAGATGGCGTTCGAGTTCGGCACGGGCGCAAGGAACCATGCCATCCACACCCGTCCGATGTGCAGGGCGGGGTAGATCCCGGCGCAGACGACCGCGAAGAGGGTCATGGCTTCGGCGGCGCGGTTGATCGATGTGCGCCACTTCTGGCGGGTGAGGAAGAGGATGGCCGAGATGAGGGTGCCCGCGTGCCCAATGCCGATCCAGAAGACGAAATTGGTGATGTCCCATGCCCATCCGACCGGGTGGTTGTTTCCCCAGACGCCCACGCCGGTGGCGATCAAATACGCCAGCATCACAAAACACGTGAGCATGAGGGGCACGGTCACCGCCATCGCGCCATACCACCAGAGGGGCGTCGGCCCCTCGACAATCGAGCTCACATAGTTCGAGATCCACCCCATCGGGCGGTTGTTGCGCACCAGCGGGGGACGCGTGACGGCCTCGAGGTGGGAGTCCGTTTCCGGCGGCGGAGGTGCGTCGATGGTGGTTCCGGCGGCC
>CAZGNH010000399.1:0-4176 GCA_964527025.1 uncultured Chthoniobacterales bacterium
ACGGCAAGGCCCTCGAAGCCAAAACCGAAATGGTCGAGGCCAACCTGCGCCTCGTCATCTCCATCGCCAAAAAATACACCAACCGCGGCCTCTCGTTCCTCGACCTCATCCAAGAAGGCAACATGGGCCTCATGAAGGCGGTCGAAAAATTTGAATACCGGCGCGGCTACAAGTTCTCGACCTACGCAACGTGGTGGATCCGCCAGGCAATCACACGCTCGATCGCCGACCAGGCGCGCACGATCCGCATCCCGGTCCACATGATCGAGACGATCAACAAACTCATCCGCGTCCAGAAACAACTCGTCCAGGAATACGGGCGCGAGCCCACCCCCGACGAAATCTCCGAGGAAATCCAACTGCCCGTCGAACGTGTCCGCGCCGTGCTCAAAATGGCCCAGCAGCCGATCTCGCTGCAGGCTCCCGTCGGCGACTCGGACGACACAAGCTTCGGCGACTTCATCGAGGACAAGGGCGCCGAAAACCCGGCCGACCAGGCGGCTATCGTCCTGCTCAAGGACAAAATCCGCGACGTGCTCGACACCCTCACCGAACGCGAACGGCAGGTCCTCGAACAGCGCTTCGGGCTGGTCGACGGCTACAGCCGCACGCTCGAGGAGGTCGGCAGGCAGTTCAAGGTCACCCGTGAGCGCATCCGCCAGATCGAGGCGAAGGCCTTGCGGAAAATGCGCCACCCGACCCGGATCCGCCAGCTTGAAGGGTTCCTCGAACCCCAGGAGTGGTAGTCTCCGTCAGGGCTGCAGGCGGTCGATCTGCCATGTCTTTCCATTGCTGCGCGAGTAGAGGAACCGGTCGTGCAGCCGGTTCTCCCTCCCCTGCCAGAATTCGACCGCATCGGGCACAACCCGGAACCCGCCCCAGAACCCCGGAAGCGGAATTTTTCCGCCGCGGAATTTCCCGAGCATTTCTTGGAATTTGGCTTCGAGGAGGGCGCGGGAGGAGATGATGCGGCTTTGGTGGGAGACCCATGCGCCGATGCGGCTGCCGGTCGGGCGGCTCATGAAATACGCAAGGGACTCGGCGTGGGAGATGCGTTCGGCGCGTCCGCAGACCGAGACCTGGCGTTCGAGGGGCAGCCATGCAAAGAGGAGTGCCGCGTTCGGGTTTTCGGCGATCTGGATCGCTTTGCGGCTTTCGTAATTGGTGAAGAAGACAAACCCGCGTTCGTCGCAGGCCTTGAGGAGGACGGTGCGGGCGGAGACGCGTCCCGCGGCGTCGGCGGTGGCAAGGGTCATGGCATTGGGTTCGAGCAGACCGGCGGTGCGCGCCTCTTCAAACCATATGCGGAATTGGGTGACGGGATCCGCGGCGAGCTCCTCGCGGCGCAGACCGCGGGCGGAGTATTCGCGGCGCAGGTCGGCGGGGTCTGCGGGCTGGTCGTTGCCTGGGTCTGGCACGGAGGGTCAGGGTTCCGTGGTGGCTGGGGGCAGCACCAGATCGATCTGCTGGATTTGGGCGGGGGCGAAGCGTGCGGGAAGGGATTCCGGGAAGGTGGCGGTGAGGGTGGTGAAAGCGGCGCGCGCCTCGGCCGGCCGGTTGGCATCCACATGGGCCATGCCTTCAAGAAACAAGGCCAGCGGGGCCGCAAACCCTGTGCCGTCCGCGGCACCGCGGAGCAGGGCCAGAGACGTTTCCTCCTGTCCGGCGTCCGCGGCGTTTCCCGCAAGGCCGAGGCGCGCGACACCCTCGAGCGGGTGGGAGGGCCACCGGGCCAGAAATTCTTCGTAGGCGCGCGTCGAGGCCCCGGGGTCGCCCTCCTCACGCAGCGAAGCGGCAAAGAGCAGCAGCGCCGAACCCGCCAACGGCGAGCGCGGGTAGGTGTCGGCAACTTGACGCCATGCGCCGGGTTCCGCGGCGAGGGCGAATGCGCGCTCGGCATCGCGGGCGCGTGTGTGCGAGGAAACGATCCACGCGCCGGCCGCAACCAGCGCCAGAAGAAACACAGCAACCCCCGCAAAAATCCAACCCTTGTTTTTGGCCCAGAAGAGTTCAAGGCCGAAGATCTCGTCGGTCAGTGCCCTCTCGTCGGCGGGCACGGGCGCCTCTTTGTCGGGAACGGCGCTCATCGGGCGGCTTCGGCCCGCGCCTCGTCGGCAAGGGCCGTGCTCAGGTAGCGCTCGCCGGTCGAACACGCAATCGTCACAATCAGCTTGCCGGCATTCTCCGGGCGCCGGGCCACCTCGAGGGCCGCGACAACATTGGCGCCCGAACTGATACCGCCAAGAATGCCCTCCTCCTTGGCCAGACGCCGGGCCATCGCAAAAGCCTCGTCGTTGCCGACCTTGATGCATTCGGCGATCTGGCGCGCGCCGTCGGGCGCATCAAGGTGGAGGTTGTTCGGGACGAAGCCGGCGCCGGTGCCCTGGATTTTGTGGGGTCCGGGCTTGACGGGTTGCCCCTCGAGGGTTTGGGAAATGACCGGGGAGTCGGCGGGCTCGACGGCGACGGCGGTGAACGAGGGTTTGCGCGGGCGGATGGCTTCGACACAGCCGGTGATCGTCCCGCCCGTGCCGACCGCCGCAACCAGAATGTCAATCTTGCCGTCGGTGTCCTCCCAGAGCTCCTCGGCGGTGGTGCGGGCATGGGCCTCCGGGTTGGCCGGGTTGTTGAACTGCTGGGGCATCCATGCATTCGGCGTCTCGGCGACAAGCTGCTCGGCGCGCGCAATGGCCCCCTTCATGCCATCGGCCCCGGGGGTCAAAACCAGCTTCGCCCCGAGCATGGCCAGCAGGGTCCGGCGCTCGACACTCATCGTCTCGGGCATCGTCAAAATGAGCGCATACCCCTTCGCCGCGGCGACAAACGCCAGCGCAATGCCCGTGTTTCCACTCGTCGGCTCCACGATCACCGTGTCTTTTTTAAGAATCCCGCGGCGCTCGGCGTCCTCGATCATCGCCGCCCCGATCCGGTCCTTCACACTGCCAAGCGGATTGAAAAATTCACACTTCACCGCGATCGTGGCATTCAAGCCCGCGGTGATTTTATTGAGTTTGACCAAGGGCGTGCGCCCCACGGTTTCGACGATATTCGAGTAGATTTTTCCCATGAGTAACTTGCGGTTTGCGGTCGGAGGTGGCATGCTATACCTGCGGTGACCATTCCCGCAAATGGATTCTTCCCCGCAGCAACCATTGCACCCATGCCGGAAAAACTCGACGAATCGGAAATTTCCAAAAGCCTGGCCGCGCTCCCCGCGTGGTCCCGTGAAGGAAACCACCTCTCGGCCACCTTCACCTTCAAGGGATTCCCCGCCGCCATCCGCTTCGTCAACCGGGTCGCCGAAGCCGCCGAACACGCCAACCACCACCCGGATATCGATATCCGGTGGAACAAGGTCACCCTCGCCCTCTCAACCCACAGCGCCGGCGGCCTCACCCGCCACGACTTCGACCTCGCCGCCAAAATCTCCGCGTTGACAGACACCGAAGCGTAGGCCGCCGGTTCTATCAGCTGCCGCGCGGGGGTTTGGTGAGCAGCCACGAGGGGTGCTGGACGATGAACTGGAGCGACCCCCTGTGCATTCCGAATTCCCCGAGCAGATCGATCCGGGCGCCCTTCGGGAATTTTTGGAGTTCCTTGCGCAGGTCGGGATCGAAGGAATACAGGAGGTATTTTTCCCCGAGGGTTTCGATGGCCAGCGGGCGTTTGGTGGCGATCACGCCGCGCACACGGAAGATTTCCCCGGTGTGTGAGGCGGGCACGCGGGCATGGGCCGTCGAGAAGGCCGGTACCTTCCCGGCTTGGATCGATTCATACCCGACAGAGAACAACGCGTCGGGGGCATCGGGCTTCCCGGGATTTGCGGGCACGTGGCGGTGGCCGCCGGGCTCTCCGCCGGCAATGCGGAAGCGGGCCTTGATGGGGAAGTGGTCGCTGGCGCCGCCGCCGGAGCCCGCGGGGTTCCACCGGCGCGGCAGGCCGTGCGAGGTGGTGTTTTCCGGCAGCGAGATCACCTTGAACGAGTTGTCCACGTACTGGATGCCGCGGTTGTCGTAGAGTCCCGGGGTCACCATTTTGTGCATGAGCGTACCCCATTGGCCCCTGTAGGCATCCGAACGGCGCTCCTTCGGCGGCAGTTCGAACCAGAGATTGTAAAGTGACAACCCGTCCGCCGCGGCCGTCGCCGCCTCGTCCCCACCCGACCCGAGGATGTCG
>CAZGNH010000400.1:0-8119 GCA_964527025.1 uncultured Chthoniobacterales bacterium
AAAAAACAAGTGCAAGCAGGGCCGCCGCCGCAATCAAAACCGCCCCTCCCCACACACACCGTGCAAGCGACGGAAGCCGCGCCGGTTCCGATACGGACCGGTCATCCATGTCCGTTGAACGCGCCGAAAAATCCGTCCGGCATCAGCCCGGATCCCGGCTGTCCGGGCGGCCGGAACGGTATTGCCTCATGAGATCGACCACATGATCGCGCACCCGGAACAGGCGCTTCTGAAATGCCGCGCGCTGCCGCGGGGTCATCAATCCGCCCGCAACCAATCCCGCGGAGGAATCCAGCGCGTCGTGGGCGGCCTTGAGCCCCCGCTTGAGGTAGGCAATCGTCATTCCGGGCTCGGTCCCGTCATCACCGCAAAGCGCCGCGGCAACCTTGGCCCCGCAAACCGCACACCGGGAGGCCATCCGGATCGCCCCGGGATCGTCACGCGCCTCCGCATGCCGGTTGAGCCAGGTATTGACCCAGTTGTGCAAACGCAGCATGTCGGTGTAAACCGGCGAACGCACAAAGGCCTCAAAATCCTCGTCCGCAGTTTCCATGAGCCCGGCTTCCTCCATCTCGCAATACAGGTCGGCGGCCCAGTCGTCTTCAAACTCCTCCTCCGGAAATTCCCACCCCATCTCGCGGGCGATCATCCGGTCACGCTGCGGGTGGTCGTTGTATTTCTCAAGCAGCCGGAAGTATTTTTCCGTGTCCCGGTCCTGCTGGCGCAGGAACCGCTCCCATTGGTACTCATCCCAACATTCCGGCCCGTCGCATTCGTCGTCCGCCATCGCCAGTCATCGATACGCCGCCACATCAACGCGTGCAAAAAGATTTTTTCTTGGGCGGATTTTTTTTACGCAGGCGGCGTCTCCGCGGTCTGGAGGCGCAACTGTCCGCACGCGGCGGCGATGGCGTGGCCTTTTTCGATCCGCAGGGTTGCCGGGATGCCCCTGGCGCGCAGCGTTTCGAGAAACCGGCGCTGGACGGCTTCGTCGGGTCTGTCCCAGTCGACGCCGGGCACCGCATTGAAGGGGATCAGATTGACCTTGGCCATGAACCGCCGGCAGTGCTCCGCAAGCTCGACCGCCTGCGCACGGGAATCGTTCACACCCCCGATCAAAAGATACTCGAAGGTGATCCTCTGCTTCTTGCGCCGTGAGAAATATTCGCATGCGGCAAAGAGTTCCTCGAGGGGAAAGCGGGTGTTGACCGGCATGATGCGGTCTCTGAGTGCGTTGGTCGTGGCATGCAGCGAAACGGCAAGGCGGATTTGGAGGGGTTGGTCCGCAAAGGCGCGGATTTTGTCTGCCAGACCGCTGGTGGAGACCGTGATCGAACGGGCCCCGAGGCCGCGCCCCCACGGGGCGTTGAGGATGACAATGGCCTCCATCAAATTGTCAAAATTCGCAAAGGGCTCGCCCATGCCCATGAAGACGAGGTTGCTGATTTTTTCGCCGGCGATCTTTTCGGCTGCGAGGACCTGGGCGACCATTTCCCCGGCGGACAGATTGCGTTTCCACCCATCAAGCCCGCTGGCGCAAAATTTGCAGCCGTAGGCACACCCGACCTGGCTCGAAATGCAAAGGGTGAGGCGGTCGGAACGCGTGCCGTAGAGCGCAGGAGAGGCGGGAATAAGGACCGTTTCGATCCGCTGGCCGTCTGCCAGCGCAAAGAGAAATTTGCGCGTCGCATCAGGAGCTCCCTGTTGGCGCAGGCAAACGGGAAGGGCCAGAGCGTAGCGGGCATCAAGCGCGGCGCGCAACCCGGACGGCAGATCCGTCATCCCGGCGAAAGATCCGGCCCGTTTGGCGTAAATCCACCGCATCACCTGCCCGGCCCGGAAAGGTTCATGCCCGCGGAGTTCCTCCCGCAACCGATCGCGCGCAATGCCCAAAATGTCTGTTTTTGTGTTCAAACTGCCCGAATGTACTTTTTTCCGTGAAATTCCTATATTTGCTTGAGCCGGACAGATAAACAAGCAAAGTAGGGCATCCCCACATGCAGACGGATCCTCTCCAAACTCCGCCGACTCCCGCTTCCGTAAGGGCACCATTGGCATTTCTGCCGCTCTATCTCGGCGCCACACCGGACATGACGTTCTCCGACAGCATCCGCATGTTCGGGCAAAATGCGGCGGCCTTCCTGATGGTTGCTTTCGGCCTGCTTTTTGTGCTGCTCAATTTCCTGCAGGGCTCGATGGAGTTTGTGGGTTTCAACTTCTCGTTTATTGCCACGGGGGCGATGTCGCTGGCGCTGGCGGCCGGGGGATTCCGCCGCACGGCCCTCACCCTGCTGACCGTGGGGTCCTGCCTGATTTTTTTCTTTGCGGCGGTGGTACTGCGCAACGGAATTGAAAACTACCTGCTGGTCACCATGGCGGCCTCCCTGCTGCTTCTCGACAGCCCCGCCTCCCGCACCGCCATCACCGGCCTCAACGCCGCCGCCTACCTGTACGTCAAATTTTCCCTCCCGGAAAATTCCGGCCTCATCATTCCCAACGCCCAATACGTTCTGAACATCGCCCTCTTCGTGCTGGCCCTCGCCGGCTTGATCGAATTTTTCCGCGTCCTCAATTCCGACTACCTCCGCGAACTCGAAAAAGCAAACGCCAACCTCTCCGCCTCGAACCACGCCAAAGAAAAGCTCTTTTCGGTCATCGCCCACGACCTGCGCGGACCGGTCGGCAACCTGAAGGTCTCCCTCGAAATGCTCGAAACGGGCACCCTCGAACCCTCGGAATTCGCCTCCCTGGTGCATGATCTGGCCTTCGATGTGGACCGCTCGTATTCCTGCCTCGAAAATCTGCTCTCGTGGTCGGCAACTCAACTTGGCGGCATCTCCGCCAAGCCCGCCAACCTGTCGGTCAGGGAGGAGGTGACCGAAATCGCCCGCCTGTCGGCTTTTTCTTTCACGGGCAAGGGCATCCGATTCGTCAACCAAGTCCCCGAAGAGGCGGTTGTGCGGGCCGACCGGCAGCACCTCCACGGAATCATGCGCAATTTGCTCTCGAACGCTGTGAAGTTCACTCCGCAGGGGGGAACGATCGAGGTGCGTGCCACACCGATGAAGGATGCGTGGGTCGTGAGTGTTTGCGACACGGGGGTCGGGATGCCGCCGGAGAAGGTGGCCGGTCTGTTCCACAAACAGGACGTGGGTTCGACTCCGGGCACCAAGGCGGAGAAAGGACTCGGACTCGGACTGGAAATCTGCCGCCAGTTTGTCGCGCTCAACGGCGGTTCGATCACAGCCGAAAGCACGCTCGGAACCGGCACGAAAATCCACGTGACGCTCCCGGCAGGCACCGCCACAAACACACCCCCCCCAAGCCGCCCACTGCCCGACCCCCAGGACCTCAGTCCTCCAGGATCCCCGAAAGAACCTTTGCAACAGGGGTAAAATCCGCAGGCTGGGTTCTGACCGCGACGACGCCGTCGGGCCGGACAAGATACAACGAACAAAACTCGGCCCCGAAGCGCCTGTGTGCGCCGGCGTCGGGATCGAGCACCCAGGAGGCATCGGGCGCATGCTCCCCGCGCCAAACCGCCACCGACCCCATCAAACTCGAATAGCCCGCCGCCTTTTGCCGGACGACCTCCACGGCCTCCGCATCCCGGTAGTTCGGTCGAATCCCACTGAAAACAAGCAAGGTGTGCCGGGTCGATCCGAGAACCTCGGCCATGAGGGAAACAGGCAGGTCGTCGCAGAGCACCTGGGCGTCGCGGATGCGCAGGCCGGGAGGGAATCCATGCGGCCGCCAGTCCTCGTGCCAGAGGTTGTCGTTGCCCAGGAGGGGATTGGGGGTGTATTGGATGTCGGTTCCGGAGAAACTTTTGGCCAGTTTGGCGACGGTGCCCGGGGATTTTCCGACCGCAGAGGCGATTGTATTGCGGAGGGTGGCCAGGGGTCCGCGCGCGACCATGGCAAGCCGCGTGCGCGCCGAGGCGTCGGCGATGACCTTTGCCGCGACGGGTGCGCGCTCGGCATGATAGGATTCCAGCAGGGTCTCCATGTGGCAGCCACCGCGGAATATGCAGCCCAGCTTCCACCCGAGATTGAACGCATCCTGCACACCGGTGTTCATTCCCTGCCCGCCCGCCGGACTGTGAATGTGCGCGGCGTCACCGGCCAGAAGGACACGCCCGTGACGGAAGCGGTCCACCATGCGCTCGCTCACGCGGAAGGATGACAACCACTCGGGGTTGGCGAGAGTGAGCGCCGCGGGTCCGCGCTCATGCATGTGCTCCTGCATTTCTTCGAGGGTCGGCGGTGCCGTGCCCGAGCCCGCCGCACGCGTGCTCACAATACGCCAGACGTTCTCACGGATGGGAAACATGGGCAGCACCCCTTTGCTGGAAAAGTGGATGAGGATTTCGCGGGGCGGGGGCTCCTCCCCCTGCACCTCGGCATCGCACAGGATGAAACACTGCGGAAGGGCCCGCCCCTTGAATTTGGCGCCGCACAGATGGCGCACGGCACTGTGGGCGCCGTCGCATCCGACAACCAACGGGAAACGGGCGCTCTCCTGCTCTCCACCCGGTCGCGCGAGCACCACAGAGACACCACCGGCATCCTGCTCGATCCCGGTGAGTTCGACCGGCCTCTCGACCGCATGGCCCAGCTCTCCAAGCCGGTCAATGAGAATCCTCTCGGTTGCGCTCTGCGGCAAAATCAGCGGTGCCGGGAAGGGACTGTCTTCAAAAGCCGTGACCGGTATGCGGAGCAATGTCCGATGCCGGGTGCAAATCCGGATGCCCCCGGGACGCATCCCCTCCCCGATCATCCGCCCGATCACCCCAAATGCCGAAAAAACCTCCTGGGCCGCACTCCACACCGCCAGCGCCCGCGAAGTCACGGCCGGCCCGGCCGCCGCGTCAACAATCCGAAATGCCACCCCGTGGCCCGCGCAGGCAACAGCAAGCGACAGCCCCACAGGCCCCGCACCGACAATCAAGACCTCCGTGTCTTTCATGCCATCAATCACCGCCACGAATCGCAGCCCGCGTCAAACGCGGAATACAAAAAGTCACGCGGCCACGGCTTTGGCCCGCGCAACTCTGGCCAGACGGCTCTTGCGGCGGTTCGCGGCATTTTTGTGGATGATTCCCCGCTTGGCCGCCTTGTCGATCACCGAAATGCAGCCGGCCAATTCAGGGCTTGCGCCCGCGGCCTCCCCCCCGGCGGGTTGCACATGGAGCTTTTTGATGCGGGATTTGATGGCCGAGCGTACGCCGGCGTTGTGGGCGCGCCTGCGGGTGCTTTGCCGGGCGCGTTTGGTCGCTGATTTGATGTTTGCCATAAAGATTGGTGGGTGGTGCCAGAGGAGGGATTTGAACCCCCGACCAAGGGCTTATGAGTCCCCTGCTCTACCACTGAGCTACTCTGGCCGGTGGTAAGTTTGGCAATGAGTTATCTACTCCGCCAAACGCCCGTTGCAATGGAAAATTTCAAAACGGCCCCATCAGCCACCACCCCGCAGGTGGAAGTTTGACTCCCGCGGCGGATTTGTGGCAGGTTTACCCGCAATGAAATCTTCCGCCAGCCCGGCTTCCAAACAGCCATGACAACCCTCCTCGTTCTCCTGACCCGCCTCGGGCTTCTGTCCCTTCTGGTTTTTCTTTTTGTGGTTCTTTTCGAGCACGGACCGGCGGACTACGGGCGGGGTGTCCGGCAGGAGTGGAATACCATGCGCTCAACGGCCGGGGACTGGGGCTCCCGCCTCATGGGCCGGCAGCGTGAAGACGGGTCCGGCCCCTTCCGCGAACCACCCCTGCCCTCCGCCGATCCCGCATCGGAACCCCATCCAGTCGCCCCGGAATCCAACCGGACACAGCCCCCTCCGCCATCCAATCGCCCCTCCTGACCCGGCTCGGGGGGGATGCGGCATGCCCCTTCGGCCGCAGCCCGGCAGATCCGACCTTGCCGCTTCTCCACGTGCTGTTCCATGCCCGCAAGCCGGAAGAAAATTCCGCGGCTCCGGATCACGCCCCGGCTTTCCGGTATTGAAGAGCCGCGCGGTTCGGCTACCATCCCTTCCATGCCAGTCACGAAAGAAAAAGATCTGCCGGATAATTTGAAGGCTGTTTGGCTGAAGGCCATGAGCGCCATGGAACTCAAAAACTTCGGCTACGCATCCCAGCTCTACCAAAGCATCCTCAAAGCCCATCCCGAATTCCTCCTGGCCCGCCAGCTCGCCCGCAAGGCCGCCATCGCCAAAAATGCAGGCAAAAAAGGCATGCTCGGCGCATTCTCAAGCGCCTCGTTCTCCACCATGAAGGTCCAGAGCCTCGTCAAAAAGGATCCCGTCGCCGCCCTCGAAGCCATCGAAAAATCCCTCGAAAACGACCCGTTCAACCCCCAGATCAACCAAATCCTCCGCGAAGCCGCCCTCGCAGCAAACCTTCCCGATACCGCCGAATTCGCCCTCCAAACAATCATCGACGGCAACCCGAAGGACACCAGAACCATGCACGAGCTGGCCAAGCTCTACCTCAACCACGCCAAACCCCAGCGGGCCGTCGATGTCTACAACCGCATCCTCCAGGTGGCCCCCAACGACCTGGCAGCCATCAAGGGCGGCAAGGATGCCTCCGCCGCGGCCTCCATGCTGAGCGGCGGCTGGGAGAGGGACGACGCCACATACCGCGACCTGATGAAAAACAGAGACGAGGCGGTCGCACTCGAACAAAAAGGCCGCGTGGTGCGCAGCGACGAGGTGATCGACAATCTCCTCAAGGAACTCCACCTCAAGGTCGAGACCGAACCGGAAAGCATCGATGCAAGCCGCCGCATCGCCGAACTCTACGAACAGAAGGAAGACCTCGCAAATGCCATCGCCTGGTACACTTACGCGGCCTCCCTGACCAACAACTCGGACGCAAGTCTCGTGCGCAAGGTCTCGGACCTGCGCATCAAACAGTTCGACCACTCAATCACCGAGTTCGAACACTATATCGCCGAAAACCCCGGCACCGACGAGGCCAAAGCCTGCGAAGAACAACTCGCCGACCTGCGCCGCCAGCGCGCGGAACTCCTCCTCGACGATGCCCGCCGCCGCGTCGAACGCAACCCAACCGACCTCATGGCCCGCTTCGAACTGGGCGCCATCCTCGTCAACCTCGAAAAATACCGCGAGGCAACCAGCGAACTCCAGAAGGCAAGGCAAAATCCGGCCGTGCACCTGCGGGCGGTGAATCTGCTCGGCCAGTGCTACAGCGCGCGCGGCATGCTCGATCTGGCCGCCGAAACGCTTGAACTGGCCGTTTCGGAGCTTCCAGTGATGGACGGCACCAAAAAGGAAACCGTCTACAACCTCGGCATCGTCTACGAAAAAATGGGCAACATCGAAAAAGCCATCCAATGCATGAAGCAGATTTACTCGGTGGATGCCGACTACCGCGATGTCGAACAGCGGGTCGAGGGATCATACATGTCCTGACATGGAAACACTCGACGCACTGGCTTTGGCCCTCGGACTCGCAAGCCTCGCAGGGATCAATCTCTACCTGACGGTCTTTGTGACCGGGCTGGCCGTGCGGTTCGGGTGGGTGGTTCTGCCCGGCGGGCACGAGGGGCTTGCGGTGCTTGCCGAACCCGCGGTGATCGGAATTGCGGGCGTTCTGTATGTTTTGGAATTTTTTGCGGACAAGGTTCCGTGGGTCGATTCTTTGAACGATTCGGTGCACACGGCGATCCGTCCTGTTGGGGGAGCGCTTCTTGCGGTGCTGGCTCTCGGCGAGGCCAATCCGGTGGTGGCGGTCGTGGCAGCCCTGATCGGCGGCGGGGCCTCTCTCACCGCCCACACGGTGAAAGCCACGACCCGCCTCGCGGCAAACACCTCTCCGGAACCGGTCTCGAACATCGGGCTCAGTCTCGGGGAGGATGTTGTCGTCCTTGGCGGGCTGACACTGCTTGTTCTCCAGCCTCTGCTGGCTGCGGGAATCGCCCTGCTGTTGCTGGTGGTGGCATGGGTTTTTCTGCCGCGCCTGCTGCGCGCCACACGGGCGACCACGTGGCTGGCGTGGCGCAAACTCAACGCGCCTTCCCGTGATGACGAAAAGCCCGCCAAGCTGCCGCCAACCTGCGAGGTCGCCCTGCGCCGCGCCCAAGCCACAAGCGCCACG
>CAZGNH010000401.1:0-2748 GCA_964527025.1 uncultured Chthoniobacterales bacterium
ACCACAAGGTCCACCCCGTCAACCGCCTCCCGCACATCGGACGTCACAAATGGAAACACATCCGCCGCCCGCGCCACCGATCCCGGACGCGACCACACACGCAACCGCACGCCGGCGCAATTGCGCAAAACCGCCAGACCGAGCGAACCGCCGATCAAGCCGGGGCCGAGGATCGCAACCGCTCTCAGGGCACCAAAAAGATCTTGTTTGTCCAGGGACAGAAAACGTCTTTGCCCGGAGGAAACCCGCGCACATCAACATAGCCAGCGTAGGGGGCATGGGGGCTGGTGACGAAGCCGGGCTTGCCGGGGACAGGAGTGCCATAGGGCAGCTCGCCGGTCGGCGGCGTGAGCGATCCCTGCTGCGTTTGGGGAGTGGGTGTGGGAGCGGCGAGTGCCGGGGTCTCTCCGGTTTCGGGAGTTGCTTCGGGCGTGGGGGTCGGGGTTGCGGCGAACTGTGTGTCGGTGCCCTGATACCCGTAGCGGTTGTTCTGGCCCGGGGCCCTTTGCTCCTCTGTCGACGTACAGGCCGCAAGAACCGCCGCGACCGTTCCTCCCACCAAGATCCATGCTGAATTTTTCATAAGAGATGTGATACACCATATTCCTGCCACCGGGACACGCAAGGATGCAATGATATTCGGTGCGGGAAAATCGGCGCTGCCCGCCGCCCCCGGGAAATCGGACTGGCGAAATCCGCCAGCATGCCCCACAATCCGCCCTGCCCGGACGCCCATGAAAACGTTCATCAACGACGACTTCCTCCTGCACTCCGACTCCGCCAAACGCCTCTACCACGATTTCGCCAAGACGGAGCCCATTTTCGATTACCACTGCCACCTCAACCCCGCGGACATCGCGGAAAACAGGCGGTTTGCCGACCTCGCCGAAATCTGGCTCGCGGGAGACCACTACAAATGGCGGACCATGCGCTCGAACGGAATTCCCGAGAAATTCTGCACCGGTGATGCGCCATCCCGCGAAAAGTTCCTGGCTTTTGCCCGGACGGTGCCCCACACGCTCCGCAATCCCATGTACCACTGGACCCACCTCGAGCTCCTGCGGTTTTTCGGTATTGACGATTTGTTGGACGGGGGGTCGGCGGAGGGGATCTGGAACCGCGCCAACGAGTTGCTGGCGGGGCCGGGGTTTTCCGCGCGCGAATTGATGGAGAGGTCGGACGTGCGGGTGGTTTGCACGACCGACGATCCGACCGACGACCTCGCGCACCACGACACCCTCCGCGAACAGGCGGGACCGAGGGTTTACCCGACCTTCCGTCCGGACCGTGCCATGGGTGTCGACAACCCGTCCGCCTTCGTCCGGTGGGTCTCCGATCTCGAACGCGCCAGTGGTGCCGACTGCACGAAATTTTCCGGATTTCTCGAGGCACTTGAAGCACGGCACACCGCCTTCCATGACAGGGGCGGGCGGCTCTCCGACCACGGGCTCCGCGCCTGCCCGGGGCTCTTCGCCTCCGCAAAAAAGGCCAAAAAAATCTATGACGAGGCGATGGCGGGCACGCCCGCCGGCCCGAAGGACACCGAAAGGTTCGGCGGGTATTTGATGGTCTTTTTCGGGTCGCTGGATGCGCGGCGCGGGTGGACCAAGCAGATGCACCTCGGGGCCGTGCGCAACAACAACACGCGCATGCATGCCGCCCTCGGCCCGGACAGCGGCTTCGACTCCATCGGCGACTTCCCCCAGGCCGCCGCGCTCGCGCGCACCCTCGACGCCATGGACCGCGACGGCGCCCTGCCCCAAACCGTCCTCTACAACCTCAACCCCGCCGACAACTACGTCTTTGCCTCGATGGCAGGAAATTTCCAGGAAGGCCCGGCCGCCGGAAAAATCCAGTTTGGGAGCGGTTGGTGGTTTCTCGACCAGAAGGAGGGCATGCAGTGGCAAATCAACGCCCTCTCAAACCTCGGCCTCCTCTCGCGGTTTGTCGGCATGCTCACCGACTCGCGCAGCTTCCTCTCATACTCCCGCCACGAATACTTCCGCCGCATCCTCTGCAACATGCTCGGACGCGAAATCGAGGACCGCGAACTGCCCGCCGACTTCGACCTCCTCGGCGGTCTGGTGCGCCGCGTCTGCTACGGCAACGCGGAGTCCTTCTTCGGCCTCGAGGTCTGATCCGGGAATCATTGGCCGGTCGGTTTTCCGCAGGCGGGGTTTGACCTGCCGGGTCCGCCGGGTATGCTGCCCGCTCAACAAAAAAAATCCCATGCCCAATCCGTCCGCAACAGACAAAGCCCCGTGGATCACCTTCCGCCCCGAGCTGCGCGTGCTTGACTGCACGATCCGCGACGGGGGTCTCATGAACAATTCGCAGTTTTCCGAC
This sequence comes from uncultured Chthoniobacterales bacterium, assembly GCA_964527025.1. GTDB lineage: Bacteria > Verrucomicrobiota > Verrucomicrobiia > Chthoniobacterales > Terrimicrobiaceae > CAZGNH01. The sequence continues at coordinate 2,347 of CAZGNH010000401.1, forward strand.
GACGAGGTGCGGGCCGTCTATGAGGCGTGCGTCGCTGCTGGCATCGACACGATGGAGATCGGCTACAAAAACTCGCACGCGGCCTTTCCGAAGGATCAATACGGGCCATGGAGGCATTGCGACGAGGAGGACATGCGCCGGGTGGTGGGGAATCACACGTTCGAGGGCACGGGTCTGCGGCTTGCGGCGATGGCCGACGCGGGCGGGAAGTGCGACTGGCAGACGGCCTTCCTTCCCGCCACGGAGAGCGTCCTGGACATCATCCGGGTGGCCTGTTACGCGAACCAGATTTCCGAGGCGGTCGAAATGCTCCACCGGTTCGACGAACTGGGCTACGAAACCACACTCAACATCATGGCCATCTCGACCGTCCACGACGTCGAAATCGACCAGGTTCTCGAC